>JAYUOR010000835.1:0-5888 GCA_043760765.1 Planctomycetota bacterium
TGATCTGCGCGCCGGGAGAGCTGCGCGCGCGGGTCTGCCTCGTCGCCCTGGGCGTGGTCGAGCAGCCGTCCTGTTGCTCCAAGCCGACCTGCTGCGACCCGCTGCCCGACAAGGGCCCGGCGCTGAAGGCCGCGAGCGAGGAATGCACTTGCTGCCTGGAGGTCGTGCTCGATTCCAACGACAAGACGCCGACGGCCGCTCCAGTCCAGCTGCCTGCGCTCGAAGCGCCCGTGCTGCGACTTGTATGCGAGCTCGCTTCCGTGGCGCTTCCTATGCCGGGTTTCGAGCGCGTGAGAGCGATGCGTGCACGCGAACGACTGCGGCCCAATGCGGCCGCGCCAGTGCCACTGAGAATTTGATTCCGGACTCCCGGTCGTGGTGCTCCGGCGCGTGTGCGCCGGGGAAGATCCCGTTCCCTTCCTGGAGATTCCGATGTTCGTTTCGTCTTCCGCGGTGCGCCGTGCGCACCCACTTTCCGTCTTCGTGATCGTCGGCTGCCTCGGCGTCAGTTGTGCCTCCGCGCCCAACCCGCAGTTGGCGCCGGACGAAGTGCTCGGTGCGCTCGAGCAGCGGGTCGAAGGACCCGCCAAGGCTCAGGGCGCCATCGACATCGCCGGGCTCGAGGCTCTCGCGCTGCCACGACCGACACCCGAGGAGTGCGCGGATCCGCGCAGCGCGGGTTACTGGCGTGCCTGCGCGCTGGCCTGGAATCCGACCGTGCGTGCCGCGCGTCGCGAACTGGAGCGTGCGCTTGCCGCCGCCAATCTCGCCGGGCAGCCGGAAGGGATCGAGAGCGGAATCGAGCCCATGGATCTCTCCGACCTTGAACGAGAATCCAAAGTGTCGGTCACCTTCGACTTGCTCGGCCTCTTGGGGCTGGGCCCTTCAGCGGTCGCGCGCGAAGCCGCGCGGGTCGATGTGCTGCGCGCCCACAGCCGTTTGGAGAGCGCTGTTTGGAGCGCGATTTTCGATGTCGAACGGGCCCGCGTGCGGCTTGCGGCATCGCGAAAGCGCCAGACGGAGTTGGCAAAGTTGTTGGACCAGGTCGGCGGACAATCCGCGCGCTTCGAGGTGCTCGAGCGCCGAGGCCGCCTGTCCGAGGCCGATGTGGCGTCGGTCGGCGCGGCCGTACACGAAGTCGAACATGAGATCTCTTCCGAGAAGGTTCGCGAGGCCGGCTTGCGAGCCGAGCTGGCGCGGGTCAGCGGACTGGCCTTCGAGCACGCAGCCTTCGCCGAAGTGGGTGGCGAGGTCCTGAAGGAGGTGTCGGCGGATCCGGGACAACGCCGCGCGCGCCAAGTGCTGGAGCAGGATCCAGCGCTGCGCGAACTCACGCTCGAGTTCGCGCAGGTCGAAATGCGCGTGCGCGCCGTCGCCGCGAGCGCCTGGCCCACGCTGCGCGCAGGTCCGCAGTTCACGTTCATGCCGAGCGAGTTGCTCGTCGGGGGTCTGCTTGACTTGTCCGTGCCCTGGCCCGGAACTGTCGAGAAGCAGATGCACATCGCGCGCGTCGAGCGCGAAGCGGCTCGCGAGAGGGTCGAAGATGCGCTGCACCTCGCGCTCGCGCGGGTCGCGAGCTTGCGTGAAATCCTGAGCGAGCAGCGGCTGCTTGCCGACGAGCACGCGCCCGAAGTGGACGAGGCGGAAGAACTGACCTGGCAGGCCGTGAACGCGCGTCTGCGCTACGGCCGCGCGACTGCGATGGAGTGGGCGCTTGCGGCGCGGGCTCGAAAAGCGCCGCTCGTCGGCCTCGTCGACGCGCGCGAGGCGGCGGAGATCGCGGCCCTCGATCTTGCGCAGGCCTGCGGCATCGCGACGACGTCGAAGGAGGTGGCGCCGTGAGTCAAGTTCGCCCCGACATCGATCTCGCCGGCCTTGCGCGTCAGGCACCGAGCACTTCTCCGCCGCGGCGCAGTCCGTGGCGAATCATACTGCCCGTCTTGATCCTGCTCGTCTTCCTCGCCGTGCTCGCAAGCAGTCTGCTCGTCTTCTTCGAGACGAAGGTCGCCGTCAGTGTGATCAGGCCGCGGCATGTGGAGTCGCGCGGCGTCGGCGCGTCATCGAATGGCGCCGCGCGCGTCGTGTTGCAGGCCGCGGGCTGGATCGAGCCGGATCCGTTTGCGATCCAAGTCACGGCGCTTGCGCCAGGAGTTGTGCGCGAAATGCTCGTGGTCGAGGCCGCGCGCGTGTCGAAAGGCGCAGTCGTGGCTCGTCTGGTGGACGAGGATGCGCGCCTTGCCGTGTCGGGCGCGGAAGCTGCGCTGGCCCAGGCCCGCGCGGCGCAGGCCGAAGCAGAGGTTCGTGCTTCGATCGCGCGCACCAATTTCGAGCAGGCGCTCGCCGTGACGGAGAGCGAAGCCGTGGCGCGCGCGGAACTCGAAGGCCGGCGCGCCGAAGTCGCCCAACGCGAAGCCGCCGCCCGCAAGGGCGAGGCCGGCGTGCGCTCTGCCCGTGACGAAGCCGCGCTGTTGCACGAGCTGGAATCGAAGGGAGCGACAGAGGAGCGCGCAGTCGACCTCGCCGAGGCGCGGGTCGCCGAGGCGGGCGCGGCCTTGGACCAGTTGAGCGCAGAAGTTTCCATAGCACGCGCCGAAGAACAGAAGTCGTTGGCGCGCTACGCGCGCGCCAAACGCGATCTCGAGTTGCGCCTCGAGGACAAGCTCGCACTGCAGACCGCCGACGCCGCGAGTCAACGTGCGAAAGCTGAAACGGACAGCGCCCAGGTTTCGCTCGACCAGGCGCAGCTGCGCCTCGCGCGCATGGAAATCCTCGCGCCGTCAGACGGCGTCGTGCTCGAACGCAGCGCAATGCCCGGATCCGTGCTCGCGGATTCAGCGAGCCTCGTGTGCACGCTCTTCGATCCCGCTCATTTGCGCGTTCGCGTCGACGTGCCGCAGTCGGAAGTTTCCAAGCTCGCCGTCGGAGGACGCGCGGAGATCGCGATCGACGCACGCTCCGGCCGGCCCTACCACGGCGAGATCGTGCGCGTGGTCGAGAAGGCCGACATCCAAAAGGTCACGCTGCAAGTCCACGTGCGCGTCGAGGACGGCGACGAATGGTTGCGGCCGGAGATGCTCGCTCAAGTGCGCTTCGTCGCGCGTCCGGCTGCGCCTGAGACTCAGGCAGGTGCCACACCGATCTCGCAGAGCGTCGAAGTGCCGCTGCGCGTCGTCGAGGACGGGAAGCGCGTCTGGATCGTCGATGGAGTCGATGGCACTGCAAGACTGCGCGAAGTCGAGCTCGGCGCGCAGTCCGGTGATTGGGTCGAGGTGCGCTCAGGTTTGGACATCTCGGACAAAGTGATCGATCGCCGTCAGAGCGAGTTGCACGCGGGCGATCACCTGCGCGTGGGGGAACGGCCGTGAGCTACATCCAGCTGGAAAACGTCACCAAGCGCTACACCAAGGGCGAGTACGCGGTCACGCCGCTCGAGAACTCGACACTGTCGATCGAGCAGGGCGAGTTCTTCGTGCTGCTCGGCCCGTCGGGCTCGGGCAAGACCACGTTGCTCAATCTGCTTGCGGCGATCGACCGGCCCGACGCGGGCAACGTCAAAGTAGGAGAGACCAATCTCGTGACGTTGGCGCGCGGCAAGCTGGCGCCGTGGCGTTCGCAGAACATCGGCTACGTGTTCCAACAAGCCAACCTCGTGCCGGTGCTGACCGCCTACGAGAACGTCGAGTTGCCGCTGTGGCTGTTCCCGCTTTCCCGCGCTGAGCGTCATCGGCGCGTCAGCCTCGCGCTGGAAGCGGTCGGCCTCGGCGACCGCGCGACGCACCTGCCGCGTCAATTGTCCGGTGGTCAGGAGCAGCGCGTCGCCATCGCGCGCGCCATCGTGGCCGATCCGCCGCTCCTGCTCGCGGACGAGCCCACGGGCAACCTCGACCAGGAATCCGCGGACGGCGTGCTGACGCTGCTCGGGCGCATGCACTCAGAACGCGGCAAGACCATCGTGATGGTCACGCACGATCCACACGCGGCGATGTACGGCACGCGGCGCATGCGGCTCGACAAGGGCCGACTGCACGCGCTCGAAGGAATCTTGACGCGATGAAATTGCCGCGCCTGATCGCCAAGAATCTGCGCCGCCGGCCGATGCGCACGGTGTTCACGCTGCTCGGCGTGGCCAGCGCGATGCTGCTTTTCGTCCTGGTCGAGAGCCTTTCCGCTGGACTGGATCGCGCGATGAGCGGGACCGAAGCCGCGCGCACGTTGATCGTCTACCGCCAGAATCGCTACTGCCCGCAGACTTCGTTCCTGCCGGAGTCCTACGTCGAGCGCATTCGCAAAGTGCCCGGCGTGCAGAGCGTCTTGCCGGTCAAGGTCTACTTGAACAACTGCCGTGCATCGCTTGACTTGGTCGCGTTCCAGGGCGCGCCGGTCGATGAGATGCTCGCCGCTCGCCACCTCGATGTGATCGCGGGCGACGTCGAAAAGTTCCGCCGCGAGCGCGACTCGGCGCTGGTTGGCCAGGCTTTTGCCGCGCGCAAGAACCTGCAACCAGGCGATGTGTTTCGCTTCGGCAACATCATCGTCAAGGTCGCCGGTGTGTTTGCGTCGGACGAACCCGTAGAAGAAGGCGTCGTGATGACGCACCTCGAATACCTGCAGCGCGCGGGCCCGGTCAATCGGCTCGGCACGGTCACGCAATTCGAAGTCAAGGTCGACGATGCCTCGCGCGCGCGGGAGATCGCCGCGGCGATCGACGCACAGTTCAAGAGCGCCCAGGAACCGACCGACACACGCGCGAAACTGCAGTTCCTCGAAAGCGCCACGCGCGACCTGCGCGAGATCCTGCGCTTTGCACGATGGCTCGGACTAGGCTGCGTTGCGGTCGTGCTCGCGCTCGTCGCCAACACGGTCTTGATGTCGTCGCAGGAACGTGTGCGCGAGTTTGGTGTGTTCCGCACGCTGGGTTTCCGTGAAGGCCACATCGTCGTGGTCGTGCTCGGCGAAGCCTGGATCCTCGCGGTCGGCGGTTGCGCGCTTGGCCTGCTCGTCGCCTATGCGATCGTCGAGTTCTCGCACGTCTCGATCGGCTCCGAGGGTGTCGCTGTCGGATTCCACATCGTGCCGGCGCTGGTCGCGCGCGTGCTTGCCGTGTCCGTGATCGCGGGAACACTCGCGGGAATTTTCCCGGCGTTGCAGAGCGCGCGTCGGCCGGTCGTCGCGGCATTGAGGGAGGCCTGAGCGATGGCGCGCTCGCTGCCCTTCGACTACGCCGTGCGCAATCTCGCGCGCCGTCCGTTGCGCACGGCCTTGACCGCGCTCGCCAGCGCGTTGGTGGCCGCGCTGCTCGTGGCGACCACGGCCTTCGTGCACGGACTGGACCAGACCTTTGCAGGCGCCGCGCGCGCCGACGTGGCGATTCTCTTGTCGAGTGTGGCCCAACGCGACGTGCTGCGTTCGACGGTCGGCGCTGGAGTAGGCGCGCTGATCGAAGCCTCCGTACCCGGGATCAAACTCATTGGCGGCGTGCCCGCCGTCTCAAGTGAAATCCACACCGGCACGAATCTGCGTCTCGGTGCCCTGAGCGAAGCGCGCGAGGGCGAGCACACCTATCCGGCCTTCGTGCGCGGGGTCAGCGAGCGCGCGTTTCTGGTCCACGATTCCGTCACGATCGTCGAAGGCAGGCCGGCTCGCTCGGGCGAAGTGCTCGTAGGCCGTCTTGCCGCGCGGCAGATGGGCGTCGACGACGACGCGCTCGCGGTCGGGAAGATCGTGCGCTTCGAGGGTGGCGAATTCACCGTCGCCGGACGTTTCGCCGCGCCAGGCACGACGATCGAAGCCGAACTTTGGGCGCCGCTCTCGGAGCTGCGCGGCCTGACGAAGCGCGACGACAGCTCGGCCGTGTTCGTGCGCGTCGAAAAAGCAGGCGACTTCGCCGA
>JAYUOR010000836.1:0-16968 GCA_043760765.1 Planctomycetota bacterium
GCGAAGTACGCGCGCGCCAGCGGCTGATAGGCCTGCTCGCAGTACTCCTGGACCATGCGGCCGGTATCGAACACGGGCGGGATCGTCGCCAGGTTGTGCCGCACGCGCTCCAGCCAGTTGCGCGGAACGCCCGCGCCATCGCGCTGGAAGAACAAGGGCACAATTTCTTCCTCCAACAAGCTGTAGAGCACCGAACTGTCGAGTTCGTCCTGCAGTTCCTGATTCTCGAACGTGCGCCCTTCGCCGATCGCCCAGCCGTTCTTGCCGTCGTAAGCCTCGGGCCACCAGCCGTCGAGCACCGAGAGGTTCAGGCCGCCGTTGGCCGCGGCCTTCATGCCCGAGGTGCCGCTGGCTTCCAGCGGGCGAATCGGAGTGTTCAGCCAGACATCGACGCCCTGGACCAGCGCGCGCGCGATTTCGATGTCGTAGTCCTCGACGAAGATGACCTTGCCGAGGAACTCCTCGGCGCGCGTGAGCCCGATCACGCTCGTGAGCACATCCTTGCCCATCTGGTCGCGGGGGTGCGCCTTGCCGGCGATCAGGATGCGTACGGGGCGCTCGCGATTGCCCAGCAACGCCGCGAGCCGCGCGCGATCTTGGAACAGCAGCTGCGCGCGCTTGTAGGGCGCGAAGCGGCGCGCGAAGCCGATCACCAGCGCGCGCTCGTCGAGTCCGGCGAGCATGCGCGCGAGCACCACCGGACGGTCGTGGCGCTCGGTGAAACTGCGCTCCAGGTTGTTGCGCACGCTGGCGAAAAGCCGTCTTTTCAGCGAGCGTTTGACTTCGAACAGCGCTTCGAGCGGGATCGTCATCGCGCGTTCGGAGAAATCGATTCCGCGCACGCTGCTTCCGCTGGGCGCGATCAATCCGGCGATGTCGGGGTGCGTCCAGCTGGGCAAGTGCACGCCATTGGTGACCGCCGCGATCGGCAACTCGCCGCGCAAGAGCTTCGGCCAGAACGGCCGCAGCAAGTCCTTGGACACTTCGCCATGCAGCTTCGACACGCCGTTGGCGAACTGGCAGAAGGACAGCGCGAGGTAGGTCATGTTGAACGAGACGCGCTCGTCGTCGCTTTGGCCCAGGGCGATGAAGCGCTCCCATGGCAGGCCGACCCAGTTCGCGGCATCGGAGAAGTAGCGCCGCATGAGGTCCTCGCCGAAGCGATCGTGGCCCGCCGGCACCGGCGTGTGTGTCGTGAAGGCCGTCGAAGCGCAGACGATTTCGCGCGCTTCCTCGAAGGTCAGGCCGTTTTCGCGCACCAATCGGCCGATGCGTTCCAGCGAAAGGAAAGCCGCGTGGCCTTCGTTGATGTGGAACACGCTGGGCTCGATCTTCAAGCGCTCGAGCAATCGCGCGCCGCCGCGGCCCAGCACGATCTCCTGGCGGATGCGCGCTTCCTGATCGCCGCCGTAGAGCCGCGAGGTGATCTCGCGATCCTCCGGCCGGTTCTTTTCGACGTTCGAGTCGAGCAGGTAGAGCGTCACACGCCCGACCGCCACCGACCAGGCATGCAAGGTCAGCGCCGAACTCGGCAGTGTCAGCGTGATCTCCAGCTGCGCGCCGCTTTCGTCGCGCACGGCGTCCATCGGCAATCGTCGCGGATCGTTGTTGACGTCGAGGGCGATCTGTTCGCCGGACGCCGAGAGGCGTTGCTGCATGTAGCCGCGGCTGTAGAACAGTCCGACGGCGACCAGCGGCAGGTTCAGGTCGCTGGCCGACTTCAGGTGATCGCCCGAAAGGATGCCTAGGCCGCCCGAGTAGATGCGCAGCGATTCGTGGATGCCGAACTCGGCGCAGAAGTAGGCGATCGGATGGGCCGGCGAAATCTTCAGACCCGCCCCCAAGTCCACTTCGCGTCCGGCGGCGTTCATGTACTCGTCGAAGCGCTTCAGTACCCGGCCGAGTTTTTCGGCGAAGCGCGTATCGACCGACTTTTCCTCGAGATCCTCGATGAAAACCTGGCTCAGCGTGCTGACCGGATTGTGACCTGTCGCAGTCCACGAGATCGGCGAGAGTTCCGCGAACAGACCCATGCCCTCGGGATCCCAGCACCACCAATAATTGCGCGAAAGCCGTTCCAACCCGGCGAGTGTCGGCGGCAACGTCGCCGCGACTTCGAACGTCGACAAGTGCGGCCTTCGGCCTTCGGGCACCGGCGCCACCGGCATCGCGATTCGCGGGCGGTAACTGGGCAACGGCGCCGTGCGCGAGCGCATTCCAGAGGCTTCGAGAGCGCGCTTGAACGCGTCCTCATAGTGCGAGATCAGGTCCGACCAGGCAGTGTGCTGCGCGGTGCGCCGGCAGGTGGCCACGGTGGCTGCGCGGTCGCGTTCAGTGGCGACGAATTCGTCGATCACGCCGGCGAGGTCGGCCGCGGTGTCTGCGTCGGATTTTCCGACGCGCTCGAGCACCACGACACCATCGGCCGCGCCCAGGCCCTTGGCCTTCGCCCAGCGTCCGAATCCGGCGTGGTCGCTGGTGATCGTCGGCACTCCAACCGCCAGCGATTCCTCGGGCGTGTAGCCCCAGGGTTCGTAGAACGAAGGGAACGCGGACAGATCCGTGGCGCGCAGCACAGCCTCGTAAGGCATGTTCAGCAGGCCGTCGCGCTCGTGCAGATAGATCGGGATCTGCAGGACCTTGATGCGCGACGATCGCGCGTTGACCAGGCCCAGCTGACGGGTCGCGATCTGGATCGGATCGCCTGCCTGATCGAAGAGATTGTGCGTCGAAACACCCAGCGGCCCCCAGGCCGGATCCAGCGCTCCGCGCAAGCGGTTCTGCAGCGAGTGGCACACGCCTGAGTGGCCGGCGGGCACGGTCAAGAGCACGACGATTGGCCTGCCAGGACGCTCTGCCAGTTGCGCGAGCGCGGCAAGCAGCACGTCGATGCCCTTGTTGTGGAACTCGTAACGGCCGGACAAGATCAAATAGAACGCGTCGGACAGATCCTGGCCAAAAAAACGATTGGCGAGGTCGATCAGCGCGGCGCGCGCCGTCTCGAAGCTCGCGCCGCCGCACAACTCGTCGATCACGCTGAGATCGATGCCGTTGGGCAAGAGCGGCTCGGCCTCGCGCCGGTGCACGAGCGCGGCCTCCGCCGCGGTGATCGAACTCACGGTCGTGAACACGTCCGCGTTGCGGGCGCAAACGCCCTCCAGCGAATGCTTCGAGCGCACGCCAAGCATCTCAGCGAACTCCTCGCTGGTCTTGTTGCCAAGACCCTGCTCGGGCGAATGCCCGGTGGCCGAGAGCGCGCGGCCGAGCATCGTCGCGTGCGTCGTGAACACCGTGCCGATCGCCGGGATGCGCGACTCGAGCAGCAAGAGACCTGAGCCGGTCATCCACTCGTGGAACTGCGCGATCGCTCGGCCGCGACCTGGCGCGATGAATTCCTGCCACCAGCGTTCGATCACCAGGCCCGCGGCCCAGCCGAACAGCACCGGCTCGACGTAGTCCCAACCGCCGGTCAGGGAATCGACTTGATGGCGATCCCACAGGCCGGCCAGGATCGGATCCTTCTGCGCGAAAAGACTGGAAAACTCGATCAGAATCGTGCGCGGCCGTCCCGGGATCTTCCAGCGTCCGACGCGAATCGGCACGCCAAGCGCGCGGCAGCTCTCGGCGAAGTCCTCGAAGCCGGCTTCGGCCTCGAAAGCCTCTTCCTGGCGCTCGTTCGACAACAGCCACGGCCCGATGGCGATGTAGTTGTCGCCGTGGCGAGCGACCAGCGTGCGCGCCTTGGTCGAGACGACCGTGTGGATGCCACCGACCTTGTTGGCGACTTCCCAGCTGACTTCGAAAAGACTGTCGTTCAAAGCGATTCTTTCTCCGCGAGGACGCGTTGGGAGACTGCGAGGGGCGAGCGGGCATCGCCGGGGCTTGGCGGCGCCGACTGCTGAGTCGTGTGGAGTGCGCGGCGCGCGAGGTCGTCGAGCACGTTCATGAACGTGATGAAGGCATCGTGCGGACTGGCATAGGGACTGAAGTACTTGTGCACGTCGCCGTCGGCGAAGAACTTCGTGCACATGTAGTAGACGTGGTCGGAGGTCGATAGCCGGCGCCAGCGTTCGAGCAGATCAGGTCGACCGGCGGCGGCCGCGAGCTTGATCGAAGGCAGGATCGCGTAGAGCGCATCGTGGGCCGCGCGCTGCATCTGATTGCCGAGCCAAGCGGTCAAGTCGCGCTCTGCATCCGCCCAGGACACGGGGTAGGGGATGTCCAAGCGCGCCACCGCATCCTGGGAGAGCGTGATCTGCCTGGGCGTCTCGAAGCGCACCCGTCCGCTGCGCAGCAAGGCTCCGGGCAGGTGTGCCATGAAGTCGAAGATCCCGGTTTCGCGCCACTGGTGCTCGCCGAAGGTTTCGTAGTCCATGAACAACCCGACCAGCGAATCGTCGGCGGGCAGGCCGTCGATCCACGAGGCGAAGCGCTCCGAAGGCAGCGGCCACTCCGACCAGCCGCGGTTGGAGAAGCGGAAGGCGATGTCGTCGGACAGTTTGTAGGAGCGCAGCAGGATCTTCAGCCGCTCGCAACTCTCCGGCCGGTAGACGCGGTGCGGACTCCGCCAGCCGAGCAGGTGATCGGCGCCCTCGCCGAGAATGCCTGAGAACCCAAGAGCTTCCGCGCGCTTGGCAACTTCGTTGGAGACGACCAGTTCGGTGTTGCGGAACGTGGTGGGCCGCGTGCCGAAGACACGCTCGACGCGCGCGGCCTGGTCCATGACCTGCGCGTCGAATTCTTGCGGGTCGCCCAGGAACGCGAGGCTGTGGTGCGAAGTCTCGCCCAGGAACTCGACGCAGCCGGTTTGCGCCAGGCGCTGGAAACTCCTCAACGCCTCAGGCGCGTATTCCTCCATCTGCTGGATGGCGGTGCCCGACACGGAGAAGGCGATGCGGAACTTGCCCTGCTGGCGCTCGATCTGCTCGAGCAAGAGCGCGTTCATCGGCTGATAGCACTTTTCGGCCACGCGCCGCACGATGCGCGAGTTCTCGGCGTCGTCGAAGTACTGGTCGTGCACGCCGATGTCGAAAAAACTGTAGCGCCTAAGCCTGTACGGCTGGTGCACTTGGAAGTAGAAAACGACCGAGGTCATCGCAGGACCTCCTTGTAGATCCCTACCACGCTGCGCGCGCGTTCGTCCCAGCGCAAGCTGCGGACTTCTTCACGGCCCTCGCTGGAAAGCTGATCGCGCAACGCGGGGTAGCGCAGCAGTGCCAAGATCTTGTTCGCCATTTCCTGCACGTCCCAGAAGTCGACTTTGAGCGCGTTGACGAGCACTTCGGACACGCCTGACTGGCGCGAGACGATCACCGGCACGTCGAGCGCCATGGCTTCGAGCGGCGAGATCCCAAAAGGCTCCGAGACTGAAGGCATCACGTAGATGTCGGCCAATGCGTACATGCGTTCGACGTCGCTGCCGCGCAAGAATCCGGTGAAGTGCACGTGCCGCGCCAGATTCAGGCGCGCGGAGCGTTCGATCATCTTGGGCAGCATGTCGCCCGAGCCCGAGATCACGAACTTGACGTTGGGCTCGATCTTGATCACGCGCGCGGCGGCCTCGAGGAAGTAATCGGGGCCCTTCTGGAACGTCACGCGGCCCAGGAAAAGCACGATCGGCTCGGGGATCGCCTTCTGTGCATGCACGACCGCGACCTGTTCCTTGTGCGTGACCGCGTTGTGCACCACGCGCAGACGGCTGCGATCGACGCGGTAGCGCGTGCGCAGCATCCTGGCGGTGTAGTGCGAGACGCAGATGATGCGGTCCGCGCCGTCGAAGCCGAGCTGCTCGAGGTCGCGGATCGCCACGTTGATGTGTTCGCCGCTGCGGTCGTACTCGCAAGCGTGCATGTGCACGACCAGCGGCTTGCCGGTCAGGCGCGCCGCGACGATGCCCGCCGGATAGGTCATCCAGTCGTGAGCGTGGATCACGTCGAAGGGCTCGCGGCGCGCCGCCTCGCCGACGGCGAGCGCGAAGCGCGCGACTTCGCCCATCAGGTCCGCGCCGTAGGCTCCGGTGAAATGCAGCGTGCGGCCTTCGCTCAGACTGTGGCGCAGGTCCTCGATCTGACCGACGACATCGGCGAGCTTGGGCGCATCGCGCAGCGTTCGCGCCAGCGCCTCGACCACTTCGCGCGACTGCCAACGCAAGCTGTCGAGCTCACGCCTGGCGCCGGGCACACCGGCCTCCTCGAGCAGGCGCATGCGTTCGACGTAGGCTGCTTCGGTCTGATAGGGGATCAGCGAACTGTCGATGGCGAGTGTGCGCAGCAGCGTGATCAGTTTCTCTTCTCGCACCAGCGTCGCCGGCTCTTCGACGGTGCTCGTCGAAGAATGCAGCTCGCTCACGCTCTGCCTGCGCCGCTCTTCGCCGAGCGCGCGCTCGAGAGTCGGCAGCAATTCGCCTTGCACTGCTTCGCGCAGACGCGGCTCGAAATCCAGGCCGCGCACAGGAATGGTGTTGGCGCCGAGGATGCGCACGTGGCGCGTGTCTTCGTCGCCATAGGCGCGCGGCACCACGAACAGGACTTCGACGCCCGAGTGCGAAAGACCCTGCGTCAGGCCGTAACACGCCGTTCCAAGGCCGCCGGAAATGTGCGGCGGGAATTCCCAGCCGAGCATCAGGACTTTCACGGCAGGCCATCCTCGAGCATCGCATAGGAGCGCAGCAACTCGGCGCTGCTCCAAGCCTGCGCGAAGGTGCCGCCCGGGCGGTGCGGCGGATCGCCGTCGAAAACTTCGGAAACGTGGCCGAGACCCTGCTGGTCCACATGATCGCGAAAGGCGTCGAGCATCTCGCGCAAGAGCGTCACGCGGTAGGGCACCGGGCCGTAGGCGCGCAACGTGGCCTCGCAGTAGAAGCCGAGCAGCCAGGGCCAGGCCGTGCCTTGGTGATAGGCGGCGTCGCGCGTGTCCTGGTCGCCCTGATAGACGCCGAGGTACTGCTTCTCGAACGGCGCGAGCGTGCGCAATCCGCGCGGTGAAAGCAGTTCCGCGCGCGCGTGACGCACGATGTCGGTGCGCTTGCCGCGCGAGAGCGGCGAGAATTCGAGCGCGGCTGCGATCACCATGTTCGGCCGCAGGCTCAAGTCGACTTCCTCGGGCCGCCACACGTCGGCGAGGCGACGCTCGTTCTCCAACCAGAAGCGCCGCAGGAAAGAGCGCGTGGACAGCCGTCGGCGCGTCTCCCAGCCGCGCGCCGCGCCGTCGTTGCCGTCGGCGCGTGCGAGTTCCTCGAGGTAGGCGAGCAGGAAGTACCACAGCGCGTTCAATTCGACCGCGGCTCCGTGGCGCGAAGTGACCGGACCGTTCGACGTGCGCGCGTCCATCCAGGTCGCATTGGTGCCTGCGTCGCCGGCGAACAGCGTGCTCTTCTCGTCGACGCGGATCCCAAGCGCCGTGCCGCCGAGGTAGCTCTCGGCGATTTTCACGAGCGCCGGTGCGAACAGGTCGCGCAGCCGTTCGCGCGACCCGCCGGCCTTCTGGTAGAGCCTGACCGCGCGCACGAACCACAGCGCGGCGTCGGCCGATCCGTAGTGCGAGGTGGCGATGGAGTTGCCGAAGATGTTCGGCAAGAGGCCCCCGTGCAGATATTCGAGCGCGCCGGCGAGCGCTTCGCCGCATTCCTCGACACGGCCGCGCGCGAGCAGGAGCCCCGGAAGCGACACGAACGTGTCGCGGCCCCATTCGCCGAACCAGGGATAGCCGGCGATCACGCCAAGCCGTCCGCTGGGCGTGCGATAGAGGAAATCGTCGGCGGTCAGCGCCAGGCGCCCGCGCAGATCTCCCGAGCAGGCGAACAAGGCGCGCGTGCGCTGCGTGCTCTCGCGCTCCCAGAGCGCCTCGGGATCATGGATCGGTTCACCGATCGTCGCCGCGACGACCACTGGGTTCTTCGGCGAGAGCGGCAGGTGGAAGAAACCGGGCGAGAACTGGTCCTCGTGACCGTCGTAACCGCGCTCGAGGTCCTGGCTGAACTCGAGTTGCCGATACCAGAGCGGATCGGCCTCGAAGTTGACGGCGGCATGCGAATGCGTGAGCGCGATGGCCGGCAGGGCCGCGTAGGGCCGCGCCAGCACGCCGCAGCCAAGCCGCGTCACACGCGGATCGAGGTCGATGTTCTCGAAGGTCAGCGCGTCCGCGTCGCGATAGGGCAGCAGCGGCCTCAGGCGCAACTCGAGTTCTGGAACGTCGCCTTCGATGCTGTAGCGGGACAGCACGGCGCGCTTCGAACGTGCCATCAAGACCTCGCGCACGACCCACGCTCCGCCGATGCGAAACGCCGTCCGCGGCCAAGGGCAGAGTTCAAAGGACTCGATCGCCTGATGTCCGTGGGGCGCGAAGCGGCCCGGATAGCGCGCCATCGACATCGCGAACGAGCGGCCGCCCGCGTGCAGGCTCTCGTCGAAGCGCGAAAGCAAGACGTGACGCTTCTCCAGACCCGGGGGCACGACCACGTACAGGCCGTGGTAGCGGCGGCTGTGCACGAACAGCGGCGTCGAACTCGCGAAACCGCCGTGACCGTCGGTTTCCAGCCACTCGCGCGTCAAGACCAGATCGAGCTTGTGACAGGTCTCGCGGTCGATGCGGATCAGGTTGCCGGGGGATGTCTGGGGAGTCACATCGATAGGGTAATCAATAGGCTCCCGGCACTCCAGGCAAACGCCGAGTGCTTGTGCTCCGGACCGCTAGCGAAAACGGCGCGGATCGCCGGGCGATTCGTTCAGGCGATCAGCGCTTCGAAGAGCGCGCCCGAGACGTCCGTGAGCCGGAAGTCGCGGCCCTGCGAGCGGTAGGTGAGCCGCGTGTGATCGAGGCCGAGCTGATGCAGGAGCGTCGCGTGAAGATCGTTGACCGAGAGCCGATTGCTGGTGACGCGATAGCCGATCTCGTCGGTCTCGCCGATCGTGACTCCGCGCTTGATGCCGCCACCCGCGAACCACATCGTGAAAGCCCGCGGGTGGTGGTCTCGGCCGAGGAAGGTCGAACCGCCGCGCCGTTCGTTCATCGGCGTGCGCCCGAATTCACCGCCCCACACGACCAGTGTCGAGTCCAAGAGTCCGCGCGCCTTCAGGTCGCGGATCAGTGCCGCGGCCGCCTGATCGGTCTGCTGGCACAGCTGCGGCAGCGAATGAACGATGTCGTCACCCGTGCCGGTGCCGTGGTGATCCCAGCCGCGATGGTAGAGCTGCACGAAGCGCACGCCGCGCTCGACCAGCCGGCGCGCCAGCAGGCAGTTGTTCGAGAAGGCGGTCTCGCCCGGCTGCGTGCCGTACATCTCGTGCACCTGCGCGGGCTCGGAGGAGATGTCCATCAACTCCGGCACGCTGGTCTGCATGCGGTAGGCGAGTTCGTAGGCCGCCATGCGCGTCGTGATCTCAGGATCGCCGAGCGCGTCGCGGTGGGACTCGTTGAGCGCGTTCAAGGCGTCCAGCGAAGCGCGCCGGCCGGCGGGGGAGAGGCCCGGCGGATTGTCGACGAACAGAACCGGATCGCCCTTGGAACGCAGTTGCACACCTTGATAGACGCTGGGCAGGAATCCGCTCGACCAGCAAGCGTTGCCGCCGCTGGGTTGCCCGCCCCCCGACAGCAGCACGACGAATCCGGGCAGGTCGCGGTTTGCGCTGCCGAGACCGTACGAGAGCCACGAGCCCATGCTCGGCCGTCCGACGCGCGCGATGCCGGAATTGAGGAACAGCTCGGCCGGCGAATGATTGAAGGCCTCGGTCTCGAGCGAGCGCACGATGGCGACGTCGTCCACGATTTCCGCGAAATGCGGCAGCAACTCGGACACCTCGGCGCCGCTCTCACCGTGCCGTGCAAACTTGTACGGGGATTTCAGGATCGTCGCCGGGCCCTTGATGAAGGCGAAGCGCTCGCCCTTGGTGAACGACTCCGGGACAGGCTTGCCGTCGAGTTCTTCGAGCGCGGGCTTGGGATCGAGCAGATCGAGTTGCGACGGTCCGCCGTTCATGAACAGCCAGATGATGCTCTTGGCCTTGGGCGCGAAATGCGCAGCGCGCAGGGCCAGCGGATCTTGCGCCTGCGCAGCGCCAAGTTGCGCTGCGAAAAGGTCGCGCGCCAGCAGCGAGGAAAGTGCCAGGCCGCCAATCCCAGCGCCCGCGCCGCGCAGGAACTTGCGGCGCGCCTGCAGGCGAAGCTGTTCGCGCGCGGCCTCGAAGGCGGGATCGTTTCGCGCTTCCATGGTCTATTCCAGGCTGAGTGTTTCGTCGAGGTTGAGCAACACGTTGGCCACCACCGTCCACGCCGCGACGGCCGCGGGGTCCTTGTCCACAGGCGCACCCGCCGGACCGTTGGCAAGCAGCGCCGTCGTGGCCGCTTGATCCTTCGTGTAGGTCTCCAGTTGACTGCGATACAGCGCGAGCAGCGTCTTCGATTCGGCCGGAGCGGCCGCGCGCGAAAGACACAGCGCGAATCCGCGTTGAACGACGGCGGCTTCAGCGCCCGCCCCTTCGCGCAGCATGCGGCGCGCCAGGGCGACGGCGCATTCGACGAATTGTGGATCGTTGAGTGAAGCCAGTGCCTGCAGCGGAGTGTTCGTGCGCGAACGGCGCGGGCAGCTCGTCTCGCGGCTCGGTGCATCGAACAGCGCGCTGGTGGGATAGGGTGCGGTCCTGCGGCTGAACGTGTACAAGCCGCGGCGATAGCGATCAGGGCCGGTGCTCTGCGTCCACTGGTCGCTGGAGTAGATCATCGTCCAGATGCCTGGCGGCTGCGGCGGGAAGACACTCGGGCCTCCGATCCGCCGCTCGAGCAGTCCGCTCGCGCACAAGGCGACGTCGCGCAGCGCCTCGGCTTCCAGCCGAAAGCGTGGGCCGCGCGCCAGCCAGCGATTGGCCGGGTCCTGCTCCAGGACTTCTTCGTCGATGCGCGCAGCCTGGAGAAACGTCTGCGAGGTCACGATCAGGCGCTGCAACGCCTTGACGTCGAAGCCGCTGTCGGTGAAGCGCAAGGCCAGCGCGTCGAGCAGTTCGGGATGCGAGGGTGCTTCGCCCTGCGTGCCGAAATCGTCGGGCGTCGCTACCAGTCCGCGGCCGAAGTCGAGTTCCCAGAGGTGATTGACGAAAACCCGCGCGAACATCGGGTTTTTCGCCGAAGCGAGCCAGCGCGCAAAACCAAGCCGATTCTTCGGCAGTTCGTCGGGCAGCACACCGAAGACCGCCGGCAGCGCGGCTTGGACCTCGTCGCCCGGATCGAGGAAGTTGCCCTTGCGCAGCACATGGGTCGTGCGCGGCATGTCCGCGCTGCCCAGGACCAGCGTGCTGGCGGCGGAAATACTCGCGATGTCGGCCTTGGCCTGGGCCAACTCCTTGCGCGTGCCGGCCAAAGCCGGAGCGTGCTCGCGATAGTGAGCGGCAATCTGTTCGCTTTCAGGCGCTTTGCGCGCGGCCGCGGGTTTCGCGAGGATCGCGGCCAGATCCGCGTTGAGCGGCGCGAGTAGTTCCCGCTCGCGCTGCGCGCTGACGGAGATTCTGAAATGCGCCAGCGTGTGGGCGCCGCCGTAGGACTGCACGAGCGTGAGTTCGAGCGTCGCACCCGGCGTCTGTGCGAACGGTGCATCCGCTTCGAGCACAAGTTCGTGGGCGCGATCGATTTGCGGCGCGATCGCCCAACCGCTCTTGGGATCGCCGTCGATGGTGTGGACCGCGAGCCAGGCTTCGCCGTTGCCACGCTGCTCGTGGTCCGCCATCGCGTTGGAGAATCCCAGCGGGCCGAGGCGTTTCCCGCCCGCCGAGACGATCTCTGCGTTGACTTCATTGAGCACGATGTTGCCGCCGGAGCCGCGGCCGACGCCGTGACTTGCGCTCGCCGCAACCGGCAGCAGCTCCAGGCGCAGTGCACGCGCGGCGGCGCTATCGAGCGTGAATTCCAGGCGATACGTGTCGGTTGCGCTCGCTTCGCCGCCGCCGACCTCGATCGAACCGTCTTCGCCAAGGCTCAGCGTGGCGCCGGATTCCGCGCTCATTTTCGTGGGCTTCAGGACGCTCCACGCTTGCGCGGCCTGCGCTCGTTCGCTTTCCCAGGCAAGCTGAGCCGCCGCCAGTTCCGCGCTCGGTTTCGCGATCACGGCTTCGGCTGCGTCGCGTCTGGCGATGGCGTCGGCGTATGCCGCGCGCTGTGGACGCGGTACCACCGTGACCGACGCGCCTCCGGCGTGCTGTTCCGACGGACCGAGGATTGTTGTGTCGGCCAGGTCGCCGTTGAAAAACGCGAAGACCCCGTAGTAGTCCTCGATCGTGAACGGATCGAACTTGTGGTCGTGGCAGCGCGCGCAGGACAGCGTTGCGCCCATGAACACGCTGCTCGTCGTGTGCACACGATCGTGCACGGCTTCGACGCGGAATTCCTCCGGATCGGTGCCGCCCTCTTCGTTGATCATCGTGTTGCGATGGAAGCCCGTCGCCACGCGCGAATCCAGCGTCGCATCGGGCAGCAGATCGCCTGCCATCTGCTCGAGCGTGAAGCGATCGAAGGGCATGTTCTGGTTGAACGCCTCGATCACCCAATCGCGCCAGGGCCACATCGAACGGCGGTCGTCCTTTTCGTAGCCGTTGGTGTCCGCGTAGCGCGCCAGGTCGAGCCACAAACGCGCCATGCGCTCGCCATACTGCGGCGAAGCGAGCAAGCGATCGACGTAGTGTTCGAGCGCCGCGGGATCCTTGTCGGCGACAAATGCGTCGGCCTCTTCGGGCGCGGGCAACAGACCGGTGATCGCGAGTGCAAGCCGGCGCGCCAGGGTCGAGCGCGCCGCCGGTGGTGCGTGATGCAACTTCTGTCGTTCAAGCGTGGCGAGCACATAGGGATCGATCAGGTTTTTCCGCCAGGCCGGGTCGGAGGCTTCCGCTGCCGGCTTGCGTTGCGGCGGCCTATAGGCCCAGTGCCAGGGCTTTCCGATCAATGCTTCGGCGGAAGCTGACCAGCGCGCGTCCGCCGTGATCCACGCGCGCAGCGTGCCCGTCTCCTCTGCCGTGAGTGGAGCGCCACGCGGAGGCATGCGCAGGTCGCCGTCTTCGCCGCTGACCGCTGCGATCAGCAGGCTCTCCTCGGGCTTACCCGGCACGACCGCAGGCTCCCCGGACCGTCCGCCCGCGAGCGAGTTCTTGCGCGACAGGAGATCCAGGCGCGCCTTGGGACTCGGCCCGGAGTGGCAGCCCAGGCACTTCGCGGCCAGGATCGGCAGCACATCCCGATCGAAATCGACTTCGCGAACCGCGGGCACTTCGCCCGCGCCCGTGGGCAAGAGCGCGACGCAAAGCAGCGCCATGAACGCGCCAGCCGAGAGGGTCCAGAATCTCATCATTGGGGAGGGCTGATTCTCCCTTTGAATCACCGACGGAGCCAGAGCCCAGCAGCGACTATTCGGGGCTTCCGGCGCGCGGAAGGTCCCAAAGCCGTGATCACGTGCCCTGGATCTCGGTGGAAGTGTCGCGCTATTTGTCGAGCTTGATCGTGAGCTTGCGCTCGGTCTGGCCGAGCAGGGTCACGGACTTCATGGTTTCCTTGCCCTCGGCGTCCGTCACGGTGACTTTGTATTTTCCTGGGGCCAAGGGCCCGACGCGCTGAACTTTGGAGTCGAAGCCGCCCTCGCTCATGGCGCGCATCAAGTCCGCGAGGGAAATCAGATTGTTGACCTGGCGGCCCTTCTCGTCTTCGACGTCGCACGAAACATCGACCGCTTCGCCCTCGGCGCCGATGATCGTGACGAGCAGCAGCGTGCCCTTCGACACGCGCAATTCGACTTCGGCCGGTTCGCCATCGCGCAGCACGACGCTGGTTTCGTCGCCGCTCACCATGCCCGCTGAGCGCGCGTGCACCGTGTAGCGTCCCGCGCTTAGGCCGCGCTGGATGAAAGTGCCGCCCGCGTCACTTGAAATCACCGAGAGGCGTTCGACGGGCCGACCCTGTTCGTCGCGCAGGAAGATCGCGGCCTCGCCGACAGGCTTGCCTTCGCCGTCGAGCACTTTGCCCTTGAGTTCGCAGGCAGCCTTCAATCGGAAATCGATGCGCTCGACGCGCTGGCCTTCGGCGACGTCGATGCCGTCGCGCACTTCGCGGCCGAGCGCTTCCTCGCCGCTCGGCAGCCCGGTGAATTGCATGCCGCCGGCCGAAACCGTGTAGCGGCCCTTGGCCAACCAGTCGAGCGAGTACTCGCCACGCTCGTCCGTCGAGACTTCGCTGAAGCGGCCGCCGGTCAAGGTGCCGGAGCGCACGGGCCCGTCCACGCCGAGCGAGATCCGCGCACCGGCGACGGCTTCGCCCGCCTGGTCGGTCACGCGACCGCTGATCGCGCCGAGCGGAAGTTCGAGTTCGAGCGAATAGTCCGGCGCGTCCGGCACGACCCGCGAGAACTCGATCGATTGCTGCGAGCCGGCATTGCCGACCTTCTGCACGGTGACGAGGTAGCTGCCCGAGTGGTCGAGGTCGAGTTCGAATCGCCCGCCTTTGTCCGTCGAGTCCATTTTCAAGCTGCCCAGCCCGCCGCCCGTCTTCGTACCGTCCTTGGCGATGAACGAGACCATCGCGCCGCTGACCGGTGCCTTCGCGCTGGTCACGATCGCGCGCACGTGCACAGGATTTTTCGGAGGCGCGCCGAGCACGACGTGCACCGTCTGGCCGTCTTTCACGTCGGCCATCGCGATTTTCATGTTCTTGAGCAGCTTGGAAGTCGCCTCCGCATTGTCCGCGGAATCGCCACCCGTGCCCGAGTCCATGGCGTTGCCGAAGTACATGACTTGCCACTGGCCGGGCGGCACGTTCAGGTACTCGAACTTGCCCGCGGCGCCCGATTGGGTCCAGAGCTGGCCGTAACGCATGTCCTGCATCTGCGAGAGGATGCGCGCGCCGCTCTTCGCGACGCCGTCGTCGCCGTAAACCTCGCCGCTGATCGTGCCGCCCTTGCGCAGCGTGAGCGTGACGTCGGCGAGCTGTTGCGCGGGAGTCAACGTCAAGGGGACGCCTTCGCTGGCGGCGTAGCCCTCTTTCGTCGCCGCCAATAGCAACGCGCCGATCGGCAGTGACTTCACCGTGAACGTGCCATCTTCCGCGGTCAGCTCGCTGGCTTCGCTGCCCGGCAGCTTGCCTCCCATGAGGTCGGCCAAGCCCATCTGCCGCGCGACCCTGGCGCGCGCTGCCGGTGTGCCGTCGGGCAACAGTACACGGCCGGTGACCGTCGCCGGTCTTGGGAAAGTGATCACGAGTTCAGCCGCACCGGCTTCCAGCGGAAGCTGAATCTCCACGGGCTTCGAACTGGCGCCCGAACTGTCGCGTGCGAGCGCTGTGTACGCCGCGGGCCTCAGGCCCTTGACGACGAAAGCGCCGTGCTCGTCCTTCACTTCGATCTCCTGCTTGTCGGAGCTTGGGATGTAGGGGTTGCGCCGCTTGACGCTGAGGACGACGGTGCATTCGGTCACCGGTGCGCCGACGTCGTCGATCACGCGACCCGCCACGTTGCTGGGGGCCGCGAGCACGAGTTCGACATCGAGCGTGCCCGGCTTGACGCCGTCGACTTGCGCGCTCCACTTCGCTTCGTCGTCAGCCTGGCCGGCCGGCTTCGCGGAGGTCTTGACGCTGAACGGACCTTTGCCCAGACCGCTGATCGAGAAATTGCCCTGCGCGTCGGTCGGGCCTTTTCCGCTGCCCCCGCGCGTTGCGTTCAACGCCTCCATGCCCATCAGGTGCGCCTCGTCGAAGGCGACCTCGACCGTCGCGTCGGCAACCGGCGAGCCGTCCGCCCAGCGCACGTGCCCGGCAATCCGCGCGCCGCCATCCAACTTGAGCACCAGGTCCTGGACGCTTCCGCCCTCGACGAACTCGAAATCCTTCGTCATGTTGACGAAGCCCGCCGCGCTCACGTCGATCATCGACTTGCCCGCTGCGACGGCCTCGAGAGTGAAACTGCCGTCCTGCGCAGATTTCGTCTTGCGTACCTCGCGTCCGCCCTGGCCAAAAATGAGCGAGTCCAGGCGCACGACGATGTCCGCGCCTTGGACGGCGGAGCCGGCTTCATCGAGCACGCGTCCGGTGGCGTGCGCTCCGCGCGTCAACGCCACACTGACTTCCAAGAGCTTGCCCGGCGCCGGTTCGCTGAGTGCCATCTTGAAGGCAGCGAGGTGCTCGGGATTCCCGCTCAAGCTCAGCCCCTTGACCGCCCTGATTCCGCGAAGCTCGAAGCTGCCGTCGGCGTTGCAGGCACTGGCGCGCCGAACCACCTTCGAGTTGTCGACGCCTCCGCCGATTCCCGTCGCATTCAAAAGGTCGGACTGCACTTCGACCTTGGCGCCGAGCAGCTCGCGCTCAATTTCCGTTGCGTCCACGGGCGGCACGAGCTGGCCGCGCACGCAGGCGCCCAGGCGGGCCGAGAGAGTTGCCTCCGCGCGCTCGCCGGCGATGCTCACGTCCAGCTTGGGTTCGGCGAAGCTGTAGCGGCCGAGCAGGCCGACGATGACTTGTTTCGCCGCGCGTTCGACCGCGATCTCCGTGCCGGTGTTCGAGCCGAGCGGCGCGCGTCCGAGCAGCCACTTCGGCTGGGGATCGCCCGGTCGCAGACGCGCCAGCTCGAATTCGACATTAGTCTCGTCATCGAACTTGCCGAGCACGAACACTTCGGTGTCATCGTCCGCCGGCACACCCGCGGGCATCGTCGCGTGCACCGTGATCGTGCAGCGCTTGTCGGCTGAAATCTCGGGCGCGGTCGCAGGCGCGATCGTCGCGCGCTGGGAATTCTGCTCGGCGATCGTCGGCGACTCCACGGCGGCCGGCTCGACGACGCTCGCAGTCACGGGTTGCGGCGCGCCCGCGTGTCCCGCCACCGGCGCGCTTTCCGCCGACCCCGAAACGGGCGTCAGCAGGGGAGGGGCTTCCATGCTGAAGTAAAGAACGATCGCCGCCAGGATGGCGAGCGCTGCGACGAACAACGAAAGGGCGAGTGTCTTCATAATGTAGGGGGGG
>JAYUOR010000837.1:0-5874 GCA_043760765.1 Planctomycetota bacterium
GGGCGCCCAACGGGTGCCTGGCACCGTACGGGCGACGCAGTTGCCATCCGCCTTCCGATTGCCGAAACTGAAGACGATCGCCATGCAGAGGCGAATCGAGATTTTCGACAGTGTTCCGATGCTGGCGCACGCGGCGGCGACGCACATCGCGGCCTGCGTCGCGCGTGCGATCGAAGCGCGCGGCTGGTGCAACATCGCGTTGCCCGGCGGACCGTTTGTGCGGCCGATCTTCAGCGAGCTCGCGCAGTTCCAGGTGCGCTGGTCGGACGTGACTTTCTATTTCACCGACGAGCGCTGCGTGCCGATCACGCATCCGGCCTCGAACTACGGCGAGGCTGTCGACAAGCTCGCGAAGAACCCGCGCATCGACCTGCACCAGTTTCGACGTATCGAAGCCGAGCTGCCCGACCGCGAACGGGCCGCGGAAGACTACGAACGCATCCTGCCGGAGAACTTTGACTTCTTGCTCGTGGAACTGGGCGTCGATGGCCACATCGCCGCGCTGTACCCGGGTTCCCCGGCGCTGGAGGAGACCGAGCGGCTGGTTCTGCCCATCCACGCGCCGACACGGCCGGTGGAGCGCATCACTTTGACGCCGCCGATGCTCACGAAAGCCCTTGAGGCGTTAGTCGTGGCAACAGGCCGCGATCGAGCGAAATGGGTCGCCGGTGCGCTGGCGCCAGAAGGATTCGTGCGCGCGAATCCCGCACGTTTGTTTCGGGACGCGACATGGTTCCTCGATCGCGAAGCCATGTCGTAACCTAGCCCGTCTCAAGACCGAGACCGGCTTGCGTCACGGCACGGCCTCGTTCTCCCTCAGCGCGTCTGTGCTTGGCGCCAGAAGTTCGGCTCGCAGGAGACGAGTTCGTCGGTCTCCGTCAGCAAATTAGCAATATTGATCGATTCGATGCCCGGACCGGTCGGGATCAGCATCGTGTTCTGACCCTCGATCAATGCGCGCTCGACCCGCAGGTGGCGCGCGGCAACGAAACCGTCGATCTTCGAGCGGTCCCAGGCATCGGGGAAAGTTGCGATGACTCCACCGGGGAGCGCGAGCATCGACGACTGCGCCGAGTTGCTCTCATGCAGGACCGGCGAGAATCTTGCGCTGCCGGTCGAGAGGTTACTCGAGAAAGTGTCGGTGCCTGCCACGGCAGCGACGCGCCACAGACGCACGCCGGCCTGGCTCTGCGCAACTTCGATCGCACTGGGATCGGACTGCAGCAACGCAATGCGGCCCTGCGGCGTCGGCTCGAATTCGGCGACGGTGTCGGTCGAGATCCACAGCTTGCGCTCGGTATTCGCGTTTTTCAGCAGGACGACGCGCGTCAGCGCTTTTCCGTCCTGTGCACGCGGAGGCTTGACGATCTCCGTCGAGTGGCTGTTCCCAGACTGGGGTGGAACCGTGCGACCGAGCGACGTGTCGGTGGCGGGAGCCGGCTCGGAAGAGCGGGTCGTGCAGGCAGCAACGGTCAGCGTGGCGAGCAGAATGGAATGCAACTTCATGGTGAATGGGGAGGGGCGGATCATCGTTTGGATTGGGAACGACACTTCGATCAGCGACCGTAAAACTCAAGGCGCCAGCTCTTGAATGTTCCCGTGTCGTTCGCGAGCAGGTCGCGAACTCGCACCGACCACACGCCGTCCGCGGGTTCCTCCATGTGACGCGTAGAACCAAACGTGAAGTCGTTGTACGGCTGCGGGCCCGAGGGTTGGTTGTGCGGCTCGGCCAGCAGACTTACCGTGCCGCTGGGTGCGGTCAGCAGCACTTCGAGATCGCCACTGGAAGTGTGGTCGTCCGCGTCGAAGAAGATCTGGACGTACTCGATCTTCGTGATCAGCGAGCCGACGACGCTGACCGTGTCGGTCACTCCGGTGGTGTCGAAGTCCGGAATCGCGAGATTAGGCGTGCGCAGCGTCGAGAACACGTGCTTTTGCGTGCCGATGTTGACCCACGTCTGCGCCAGCGTGCCAGCCGCCTGCGCGTCGATCACGCCGAAGCCATACTTGTGGTTGATCAGGAGACCGGCACCATTCGTGGCCCAATCCTGATCGCTCGGATCGTTCTGCCGTGCCGACATGGCCAGGATCAGGCGCACGTCGCGGTGCGTCAGCGCCGGATTGATCTCTAGCATGGTCGCAACCACGCCCGCCGCCAGAGGAGTAGCCGAAGATGTCCCGTTGAAGGTGTTCGTGTAGTTGGTGTTGGGGTAATCGTTGGGATTGGCGCCGGTGTTGAAGCCGATGCTGCCGGTGCGATCGACAGTCGTGATCGCGTGCGGATTGTTGCCCTGGGAGGGTGCGCAGATCATCAGGTTTGCGCCGTTCTCCGAATACGAGGCCTTGACGCCGTCGTCGCCGACCGCGCCCACGGCGATCACCCCGTTGTAGTTGGTCAGACCGTCGAGGTTGGAGTTGTCCGTCACACCACCTGCCTGGTCCGCTCCGTTGCCGGCCGCCCACAGGTAGATGGTGCCGAGTCCGTTGCGCCCGCTCGCAAGACCCGCATCGACCGCGTTGCGCCAGGAGGCTGTGTTCGGCTGAGGGACACCGAGACCGTCGGCTCCGCCCCAGGAATTGGTCGAGATCCAGATCTCCGCCTTGTTACGGGTCATCGCGTCGGCGATGTTCGTGTCAGTCAGGTTTTGGAGCAGGTTGTAGCCGACGAGCTCCGCTCCGAACGCAGCGCCGACTCCGCCCAGCGAGTTGTCGAAGACCGAGGCGGCCACGCCGGCGCAGCACGTTCCGTGCGCTCCGCTGGTCGGATTGGTCGAACCGTCGACATAGTTGTGCGACTTTCCAAAAACCACATTCGAGGCGAGGTCCTCGTGCGCGATTTCAAGTCCGTCGTCCACCACGGCGATGCGCACGCCCGCTCCGCTGAAGCCGGCGAGCCAGACGTTTGCGATGTGGACGTCTTCGCCGGACGTGCCTCCGGCTTGACCCGCGTTGACCAGATGCCACTGATCGACGAACAACGGGTCGACTCCGCTAACGATCAATTTGACGAACACCTCGCTCGAGAGCGAGCCCTCGCCCGTGGCGTTCTTGGCACTGACCGCAAAAAAAAGCGGCACGCCGACGGGCAATCCAGAGATCGACGCATTGGTCACCGTGACACTTCCGACGAAATTGCCAACGCTCGCAATCACGCCGGGTTGGGAATCGCCGTAGATCTCATATTCGGTCGCGGAGGCTGATGCCGCCCAGGTGAGATCGACGTCGGTGCCGTTGACCACGGCGACTAGGTTCAGGGGTGCGGCGGGGGCTTGCGGGCCGCTACCACCACCACCACCGCCACCGCCACCGCAGGCGGCCAGAGCGAGGGCCACGCCCAGGAACAAGACGCCGGGGGTACGCATAGAAAGATCCAAGCTCGGGGGTGTGGGAACCAAGTCAAGCAAGTTCGCCAGGAGTATAGCAGTCCATTCGAAGGCGAGGCGCGAGTCGTGTCCGGATGCGGTCGCCAGCCCAGGGCTGACGCCCCCTGAAATCGGTATTGCGCAGCAAGCGCGCGGCTGCGATTGTCCTGCTTCGATGAATAGATTCCTCGGGCTGGCCGCGCTCGTTTTCTGCTCGCTCCCGCTGACCGCTCAGCAGGGCGATGTGGCAGGTGAAGCACAACCGCCGTTGCCCGCCGGGCTGGTGATTCCGCCGGCGACGCCGCTTTCGTGGGAAGAAGAGCTGCTCACATTCGAAGTCCCGCCCGGATTCGGGGTCGAACTCGTCGCCGCCGAGCCGTTGATCCACGATCCGGTGGCGATGACTTTCGGCGTCGACGGCCGCCTGTGGGTGGTTGAGATGCGCGGTTACATGAACGATCTCGCCGGGACGGGCGAAGCGGAACCGTTCGGCACGATCGCCGTGCTCAAGGATACCGACGGCGACGGCCGTATGGACGAGCGCACGGAGTTCGCTGACAAGCTGGTCCTGCCGCGCGCGATCGTCTTGACCCGCGACGGCGCGCTGGTGATTGCGCCGCCGGAACTTCTTTTTCTCAAGGACACCGACGACGACGGCATCGCCGACGAACGCACGGTCGTCGATCGCGGTCTGGGCGGCATCGCGAGTCCGGAGCACGCGATCAACGGCCTCTTGCCGACGCTCGACAACGCCTTTGCCTGCGCGAATGTGCCCTGGCGCTACGTCTGGCGCGACAAGCGCTTCCAGCGCGAGGCGAGCGCCGGCGGCGGACAGTGGGGGATCACGCAAGACGATCGCGGCCGGCTGTACTTCAACGACAACTCCGATCCGTTGCGCGGCGATCGCATCTCGGCGCGCTACGGGGCGCGCAATCCGAATTCAACGCTCGCCGGGGGCGTGAACGAGCGCATCGCGGCCGATATCAGTGTCAAACCGCGGCGCGTGACGCCCGGCGTGAATCGCGGCTATCGCCCGAATTTTCTGGTCGACGGCAAGCTCGCGCAGGCCACCGGCAGCTGCGCGCCATTGATCTTTCGCGGCGGCACTTTTCCCAAGCCTTATGCTAAAGGCGCGTTCGTTTGCGAGCCCACGGCCAATCTCGTGCTCGCGTATGAACTGACCGAGCAGGACGGGAAGGTCAGCGCGGCACCGATCCGCCACGGCGACGCGGGCATCGACTTCTTGACGTCGACCGACGAGCGCTTCCGGCCCGTGAATCTTTGCGACGGGCCCGACGGTGCCTTGTACATCGCCGACATGTACCGCGGCCTGATCCAGCACCGCCTCTTCGTCACCAGCTTCCTGAGGAAGCAGGTGGAAGCGCGCGGGCTCGATAAGCCGATCGGTTTCGGCCGCATCTGGCGCGTGCGCAACACGAACACTCCAAGAGTCGCTGCGCCCGACTTCGCGGAGGCGACCTGGGTCGATCTGTCGCACGCCCTGGAACAGGAGAACGGCTGGATCCGCGACCGGGTGCAGCAGATCTTCGTCGAAGAAGGCGCCGAGGAAGCGAAGGCCCATGCGGCCCTGCGCGATCTGCTCGCGAACAGCAAGCTGCCGCTGGCGCGAGTCCACGCGCTGTGGGCGCTGTCGGGCATGCGCGGAGTCAAGCCGGAATTGTCGCAGGCGCTGCTCGCCGATCCCGACGAGCGTGTGCGCGAAGCCGCGGTTCGTACCAGCGAACTCCTGGTCGGAGGCGACGCGAAAATGCTGGCGCAGTGGCTCGCTCTGGCGCGCGGCGACACTGCGCTGGTGCGCACGCAAGTGTTTTTCTCGCTTGGCGAAGTTCACACCGACGAGGCAGAGCGCGCGCTCTACGACTTGGTGGTGGAGAACTGCGCCGACAGGTCCGAGCAGGCGCAGGTGTTGTCGAGCCTTGCAAAGCGCGAGATTTTCTTCATTGAACGCCTGCTTGACAGCGCGTCGTTCGAGCACGAGCAGGACGGCCGTGCGGCTTTCGTGCAGTTGATCGCGGCCACGATCGCGCGCGAGCGCAATCACGGCAGCATCGCGCGTGTCTTGGAGTTTATTGTCGAAGGTCGGCGCATCACTTGGCAGCGTCAGGCGCTGATCAGTGGATTGCTCGAGGGCCGCTCGAGTCCGAGTGAAGGCCATCCCGCCGCGCTGCGTCTCGTTGAGGAGCCGCGCGCCTTTCGGGCCCTCCTGCGCCTCGCCGGGCAGATCGCGCCGTCGAGCGGCGCGCCACTTCTGCAGCTCGCGGACTCACTCTCGTGGCCCGGACACCCGATCGCGGGCGAAGTTCCGGTGCGCCCGCTCGACGAAAAGGAAGTGATCGCCTTCGAACGCGGCCGCGCGTACTTCGCCAGCGTTTGCGCGGGTTGCCACCAGAGCACCGGCCGCGGGCTCGAAGGCATGGCGCCGCCGCTGCGCGACTCGGAATGGGTGCTCGGCGATCCCGCGACGCTCGCACGCTTCCTGCTCGCCGGGCTT
>JAYUOR010000838.1:0-2342 GCA_043760765.1 Planctomycetota bacterium
CGCATCCTTGGCTGCGCCCTTGAGCGTCGTGCCTTCGCCGACGAGCACGGCACCGGCCGGCGCCGCCGCCGCGGCGTCGGCAAAGCTGGCGGTCAGTGCTTGAAGCTCAGTCCAACGCGCCGGACTCGTGTCACGATTCGACGCGAAAGTCGGCAGTCCTGCTGCGGCGGGCGCAGGCACGGCCGGCTTCGCAGCATCGGGTTTGCCCGCCTCGGGTTTGGCTCCTGCGGGCGCGCCATTCTCCGGCTTCGCTTCGGCAGATTTTTTCGCTTCGACGTTGTTCTGCCAGGCGAAGTAGATGCCGATGTCGATGGCCACGAACGCGACCAGCCCGATGGCGATGACCGTCGGATTCATTTTCTTTGCCGGCGCCTTGTCAGCCGCGACGGCGCGTGCGCCGGTCTTCGTCCCGGCACCGCTGCGTGCGGCCGCCGGGGTCTGGCCCGCGCGCGCAGGCTGAGCGGACTTCGGGCTCGCTTTCATCGGAGCGCTCGCGCTCTCGCTGATCGCAGCGCCGAGCACGAGCGCACCGCCGCACTTGCCGCACTTCGCTCGATCGGCGGAAGAATTGTCAGGAACCTTGCTGGTCGTCTTGCAGGCCTTGCAGGTGGCGTTTCGAAATCCCATGGGTGCGCTGCGCCGAGAAGAGCGCGCGAGTCCGTCGGCGCGACGGAGGGCGCGGGAGCTGACCTTTGGCGCCCAGACCATGCGGCGTGAACGCGAGCGGCAGTGTACTCGCGCGCGCGGTTTCACGCTCCATCATCTACAGTCCCGCCACGCATGGCAGGCGTCGAACGCTGAGATTCACTCGATCGCTGGAGCCATTCGGCGGCTAGGATTGCCCGACGCGTCCTGCATGCGCACCACGGTCAGCGCGGCGACATCGATGAGCACGCCTTCCACCCCCGACGAATCCACTCAACGGTCGCTGATTCGGCCTCCCCGGATTGTTTTCGGGGAGCGTCCGCTGGATCGTCCGCCCACAGCGCAGACCAAGGGCAGAAAGTCGCTGCGGACGGGCAGAGAACTGCCGGAGCGTCACTCCTTCCATTCCGGGCAGGAACTCTGGGAGTACGTTCAGCAGCTCCACCGAGCTCGCCGCCCAGACGAGGCGCTCGAGCTCGAGCTGCGCGCAGCGACACTTTTTCCCAAGGACCTTGCGCTGCGTGTGCTCACGATCGAAGCCGCCCTTCGGACCGGGCAGATCGAATTGGCGAGGACTCACATGAAGGGCGCGCGTGTGCTGCTGACACGCCGTGTCCACCCAGGAATCAAGGCGGAATTGCACAGGCTGAGCGTGGAGCTGATGGCGCGGGGCCAGCTGCCTTCGACGAAGCCTGACGCGCGCGTCCCACGTCCGAGCCCGAAGGCGCCAAGCACGCCGTCGATTGCGTCGATCGTCGCGCCGACGACGAAGCCGAACGCTCAGCCTGCGCAAGAAATACGCCTGCTTTTTCGCGCCGCCGAGACCGCGATCGCGGCCGGCGACTCTCCCGACGCAGCAGTCGCGTTGGCGGCATACTCCCTGCGCCAGACGGCGCTTGCCGTGCTGCGCCTGCAGAGCTTTGAGACGCTGCTCGCACTGTCGCAGGTGACCGGAGTCGACCACTACGACTACCAGTTGCGCACCGTAATGCGCGTCCTGCGCGAATTTTTTGGACGCGTTCTACTGGCGGACGAGGTGGGACTCGGAAAAACGGTCGAGGCGTGCCTGTGCCTCAAGGAGTACTTGCTGCGCGGATTGGTGACTCGCGTCCTGATCCTGGTGCCGCCCGCGCTGCGCGATCAATGGCACGATGAGCTTCAAAACAAGTTCGGTATCGAGTCCAAGATCGTCGAAAGCGATTTTGCGCGCGCCGATCCGCGAATCTGGGCGCACAGCGGTGTCTTGATTGCATCATTGGGCCTCGCACGCCTCGAGCCGCACGCCAAGGAAATCCTCGGCGAGGCGTTCGATCTGGTCATCGTCGACGAAGCCCATCGACTCAAGAACCGTCGCTCGCGCTCGTGGCAACTCGTCGATCGGCTGCGCTCGCGCTTCCTGCTGCTGCTTTCCGCGACGCCCATCGAAAACGACTTGATCGAGATCTACAACCTGCTCTCGCTGTTGAAGCCGGGCATGTTCTCGACCGAGGCTGAATTCAAACGCGCGTTCGTCGGCACCGACGCCGAGGGCAAGCACAAGAAGCGGGCGGTCAAGGATCCGCACAAGCTGCGCTCGCTGCTGCGCGAGGTCATGATCCGCAACACGCGCGCGCTGGCCGAGGCAAAACTGCCTGCGCGATTCGCGACGACCCTGCGAGCGATTCCCGGCGCTGTCGAGGCGGAACTCTATATCGCGA
>JAYUOR010000839.1:0-2342 GCA_043760765.1 Planctomycetota bacterium
ATCGGTGAGGCCGGGACGATCGCCGGACGTTGGTGGCCCGAGCGCTACGATCCAGTCGTGCAAGGCTGGCGACGTGCGCTCGCCGCTCGCGCGGGGCAGCACTAGCCCCGGGCGCGCGGATCGATCTCTCCCCGCACGGACCCCGTAGAGCCTTGCCCCAACAACCCAAACCTCGGACCCAGCGCCGCGTCGGCCTGTGGTTGATCGGCGGACGCGGCTCGGTGTCCACCTGCGTCGTCTACGGACTCGCTGGACTGCGCGAAGGCTGGCTCGAGCCAATCGGACTCGCCACGGCCGTTCCGCCGTTCAGCGCGCTGCCGCTCTTGGGCTACGACGAACTCGTGCTCGGCGGCCACGACGTCTGCCGGCGGCCGATGACCGAGTCCGCGGGCGAACTCGTGCAGAGCAACATCCTCAGCCAGGACTTGGTCACGCTTGCGGCGAAACACGCCAGCGCTTACGAGGCACACCTTCGGCCGGGCCTGCTCGATGACGCCGACGTGGGCTTTGCAAACCTCGATCCCGAGAGCGCGCGCCTCGGCGGGCTCTCGCCGCGCGAAAAGATCGCGCACATCGCGGCTGACTTCGCCAACTTTGTGCGCGACGAAAACCTCGAGCGCGTCATCGTCGTGCACCTCGCGAGCACCGAGGCCTACCGTCCGGCGCACGAATCGTGGCGCACGCTGGCGGCTTTCGAGAAGTCGCTCGACGAAGGGGCTTCGCAGCCCGCGTCTTGTCTGTACGCGTACGCCGCCCTCTTTAACGGCCATCCCTACGTGAATTTCACGCCCAGTGCGGGGAGTGCGATTCCCGCGCTGCGCGAACTGGCCCGCGCGCGCGGCGTGCCGCACTGCGGCAGCGATGGCAAGACCGGCGAGACGTTGCTCAAGACCGTGCTGGCGCCGATGTTCGTGGCGCGCGCGCTCAAGGTGCGCACCTGGCAGGGTTACAACATGCTCGGCAATCGCGACGGAGAAGTGCTCGCCGATCCGCTGCACAAGGAAGCGAAGCTGCGCAACAAGAACGACGCGTTGCGCTCGATCCTGGCCGACGATCAGGTGCACACGCACGTCGGCATCGACTACGTGCCCTCGCTCGACGACTGGAAGACGGCTTTTGACTTGATTCACTTCGAGGGCTTCCTGCGCACGCGCATGACGCTGTCGTTCACCTGGACCGGCTCCGATTCTTCGCTGGCGGCGCCGCTGGTGATCGATCTCGCGCGGCTGACCGATTTCTCGGCGCAACGTGGAGAGGTCGGCGAAATGACGCACACCGCGAGCTACTTCAAGTCCCCGATCGGCGGCGGTACGCACGACTTCCACGCTCAATTCGATCGCCTGCTCGAGTACGCCGCGCAACACGCCAAGCGTTCATGAGCGCGCAGCAATGGCTCGAAACGGGCCGTGCGTCGATCGGATCCGCGCAAACGAACAGGACTCGGTTCGTGTCGCTCGCGCCCGAATGCGATCCGGCTTCCGCGGCCATGGCCTTCGATCGACTGCGCGCACCGCTCGACGGCGAGCGCGGTTGGGCCGGTCTGTTCGCGCAGGTGCATCCCGCTCCGGCAATGCGCGCGGCGGCGATGGAGCTGGAGCAGGAGTTTTCGTCGTTCGAAACCGCGCTGTCCTTGGATCGCGGTGTGTACGAGCGACTTGCGCGGATCCCCGACGATAGCCTGGCGGGCGCGGACAGTCGCACGGTGCGACACGGCCTGCGCGACTACAAGCGCAGCGGTGTCGACCGCGACGAGCCCACGCGTTTGCGCATCCAGGCGCTGTCCGACGAGCTGGTCAAGACTGGCCAAAGTTTCGATCTCGCAATCGTCAGCGACGTGCGGAGCGTGCGTTTTCCCCAGGGAATCAGCGCGCTGGACGGCCTGCCCGCGGATTGGATCGCCTCCCATCCGCTCGACGCGGAAGGCGGCGTGACGGTCAGCACGGACCCGCCCGATATCGTGCCGTTCCTGTGTTACGCCAAGGACGGCGGCGCGCGGCGCGCGCTGTATCGCGAGTACGTGAATCGTGGATATCCGGCCAACGTCGCCACGCTTTCAAAGCTGTTGGAACTGCGTCACGAGCTCGCCACGCTGCTCGGCTATGCATCGTACGCCGACTACATCACCGAGGACAAGATGGTGAAGAGCGCGGGAGCCGCGCGCGATTTCGTCGAACGCATCGCCGTCGAGGCGCGCGTCGAATTGGGTCGCGAACTCGAAGCGCTGTTGTCTGAAAAACGTCATGTCGAACCGGGTGCGACGCAAATCCACGATTGGGAGCGCGCCTATTGGATCGAGCGCGTCAAGGCCGAGCGCTTGTCCTTCGATTCGCAATCGGTGCGGC
>JAYUOR010000840.1:0-5862 GCA_043760765.1 Planctomycetota bacterium
GCGCGCCAAGAACAACGCTCCCACGCCAAGGGAGACCGAGAAGAGCGCCCCCATTTTCGCCTGCAGCGCGAGTCCCTGATCCACGAACGCCTCGCCGGCGACGAAGACGGCTACGGTCAGCCCGACGCTGGCGATCAATCCCAACAGGAGGAGTTCGCGCAAGCCGACTCGTTGCGGCAGCGGGAAGCCAAAGGAGCGGGCCAACACGGCCGCAAGGCCGATGCCGAAGGTCTTGCCCAGGGCCAGGGCGGCGAGGATCAGCCAGGTCAGCGGACCGATCGCGGCCAGTTCGAGGCCCACGTTGATGAAGGCGAAGAAGAACAGTCCGAGATCGACAGGCAGTTTCAGGGCGTGTTCGAAATCCGCCAGGGCAAAGCCAGCCTTTGAATGCCCCGTTTGGGGGTCGCGCTGCCCCGCCGGCAAGAACGGCACGATTCCGACCAGGGCCAGCCCCGGATGCACGTTTGCCTTGAACATCCCGACCCAGGCGAGCGTCCCGCCGAGGATCACGTAGGGCCACCAGGGCGCCACTCGCAGGCGCCTCAAGAAGAACGCCGAGAGCATCCCCAGGGCGACCAGCCCTAGCCAGCCGAGCTCGATGGGATGCGCGGGATCTCCGTAGAAGAACGCGATGATCACAAGGCCAATGGCGTCATCGACGATCGCAAGCAGCAGCAGGTAGTCGATGGCCGGATGGCCCTCGCCGAAGGCCAGGCGCGCCAGCAGCCAGGCAATCGCGATATCGGTGGCGCAGGGCACCCCCCAGCCGTGCGACATCGCCTGCAACTGAGCCGGATCCTCGACGATCGAAAGCGCCTGGATCAGCGCCAAGCCGCCGAAGTAGACGGCGATCGGTCCCACGACCCCACCGATGCAAGCGATCAGCGGATTGATCGCCTTGGAGGGCGGGGAAAGAGCGCCACCGGGCAAGCAGGCGTCCGTGATTTCCTTGGCGGCGAGGCCGAAGAAGAACGCCATGAAGACGTCATTGAGCAGGAAGCTCAGGTCGACGCTGTGGCCGAGCAGCTTCAAGTCCCCGAAGGGCCGGGCATGTTGCCAGGCTGCGTAGCCCTCAGGGTCCACGTTCGCGAAAATCATTCCGACCAGCACGCCGCTGATCAGAGGCAGCGAATAGCGCTGCACGACTCCGACAAATCCCTTCGCCTTTGCCATCGATCTGATGCTCGGTTGGCTCCACGAGGGTGGTTGCCGATCGAGCACTCTCGCTGGCAGGCGCTGTGAACGCAATCAACGCGGGCCGGCGTTGTTCGACAGCTATGGGCCGCTCGCCTCCGGGGCCACGGGAATATGCGCGATCCGGAGGCGTCGATCCTCGCGCGGTCCCGCGAAAAACGAATGCACTCGCAAGCCAGCACGCGTTTGACTGACCCCAAGCGGGGCCCTAGAGTGCGCCAACGGCCGATACGTCCAGAGTCCGCGCGGTGCTAAACCTCGCGTTCCCAACGGGATAGATCGCAACGACCGCCCCCTCATCCAAACATGATTCAAGCGCCCGCTCTCCTGACCCCCCTCGTGGTCTTCGCCCTGCTGACCCCCGGCTATGCCGCCCAGGAGAAGAAGGAGGATGCCGGCGCGCGCGCCGCGCCCGATTCAGCGGCGGCGGCCGCCCCGGCAGCGGCCACGGCGACACAGACGCCAATTTCGTCCGGAGGCAGGCCGGTGACCAGCACGCCGCCGTCCGGTCGGCCGCAGATTCCGCAGGCTCCGATCAACGCTGCAGCCGGCGGCGGCCAATCAGGCGGCGGCAAGTTGCCGCTCGTCGCCGACGACGGCGACTACTGGATCGTGGCCTTCGACGAAACCGACGGCTGCGACCTCGAAAGCCTGACGAAGATCTGCCAGCAGACCACCGGAATCAACTTCACCTACGACACGGCCACGCAGACGAAGCTCGCCGGCGCGAAGGTCAAGATCTTCGGGCAGAAGCGCTTCCCCAAGAGCGAGTTCTACTCCTTCTTCCAGATCATCCTGTTCATCAACAGTTACGTCTGCACGAAGGTCGGCCCCGACATGCTGTCGGTGGTCGTGATCCAGGATGTGCAATCGCAAAGCCAGCCGGGAAAGGCACCGCTCAAGGGCGAATCGATCTACGTGCTGCCCGAGGAACTCGACAAGTATCAGGGCCAGGTCGCGACACAGATCATCACCGTGCTGCACTTGCCGCACACCGACGTGCGCTCGCTCGGCAACTCGCTGCGAATCCTTTCGCCCGACACGCAAACCGGCGGAGTGATTCCGGTCGGCACGACGAACAGCGTGATCCTGCAGGGTTTCGCCAGCAACGTGTGCTCGCTTGCGCGCATCCTGAAACTCGTCGACACGGAATCCGCGAATGATTCGCCCCTCGCGCCGGTCTTCGACGTGTTGCCGCTCGAGTTTGCCGCGGCCCAGGACATCTCCGACACGCTGGGACAATTGCTCGAAGCCAAACAGCGTCAGGCGGAGCGCACGCGCACGCAGCCTGGCGCGGCGGGCGCTCCCGGCGCGACGGCGATGGGTGGCGGCGAGACCAAGATCCTCGTCGACGCGCGAACGAACTCGCTGCTCGTGATGGCGCTGCCCGAGGACATGCAACAGATCAAGGAACTGGTCGCGCGCCTGGACGTCGAAGTCATCGAGCCCGAGCGTACGTACCACGTATACGCGCTGGAAAATGTCAAGGCCAAGGATCTCGCGCAAGTGCTCGGGGACTTCCTTCAAGATGCTTCGCGTGCGCAACAGGGAGCGGCCGGCGGCCGTGCCCAACCGGGCGGAAATGCCCAGATCGCGCAAGGCGGCACCTCGCGCGACTCGCAAACTGTCGTGGTTCCCGACGAAGCGACGAACTCGTTGCTCATCGCTGCCAGCAAGACGCGCTACGAAGAAATGCTGGCGCTGATCACCAAGCTCGACGAACGTCTCGATCAAGTATTGATCGAGACGGCACTGGTCGAATTGTCCGGCAACGACTTCCGCGACCTGGGCGTGGAACTCAGTGCCGCGGACCTTCCGGGCCTCGGGCAAATCGGCAACTTCGGCGTGACCGCATTTGGCATGTCGACCCTGACCGACAGCGACGGCGACGGCGCTCCTGACGTGCGCTCGCCGATCAAGAACAACGGGATCACGGCGGGCATCCTGGACGGCAATGCGATCGGCAACCTGCCGATCTTGATCCAGGCGATCAAGCGCGTGAGCAACACGAACATCTTGAACGTGCCCTCGGTATTGGTGAACAACAACGGCTCGGCGAAGGTCGTGTCGAAGGACGAGCAGCCGACGACCACCGTTACAGCCACCGGAGGCGCGGCAGGACAGACGCAAGAGAATTTCAACAAGTACGAAGAGGCCGGGATCACGATGCAGATCTCGCCTTCGATCAGTGCCGCGGGCTATCTGCGGCTCGACTTGTCGCTCGAGGTCTCGACCTTCGGCGCCCATACATCCTCGAGTCTGGCTATCCCCCCGCCGCGGCTGACGCGCACGATCGAGACATCGGTCAACGTGCCCAACGGCGACACCATGGTGATCGGCGGGATCATCACCGACAACAAGAGCCACTCGCGCAATTCCGTGCCTTGGCTCGGCGACATTCCCCTGCTCGGAGCGCTGTTCCGGCGCGACGTCGACAGTGCGGACCGAGTGACGCTCTACTTTTTCGTGACTCCGCACATCCTGCGCGACAAGGACTTCGCCGACCTGGCGCAACTCTCCTACGAGAAGAAGTTGGAGGCCGCCGACACGATCGGCGCCGACCGCATCAAGATCATCGATCCTAGGTTCGGCACGAGCGACAAGCCCGGCGTACGCTTCGAAGGCTTCGAACTGCCGCTCTACGGATCACCGGCGCGCGGCGAAGTGCCGGCCGGAGCTGTCGGCATCGATACGGAGAAGCGCGCCAAGATGACCACCCCGCCCGGTGGCGACGACAAAAAGAACTGATACTTAGGAAGGTAAGCCGTGGTCAGCCTGTCCGAGATGTTGATGGTTGCGGGACTGTCCCGCGAAAAACTGGAGGAATGCCGCAAGGTCGCCGCCGACAGCGGCGAGAGCCTCGATCGCGTCGTGCTCTCCAAGGGCTATTTGCCTGAGCCCGATCTGCTGCGCGCCTACGCTCAGCACCTTGGATTCGAGTACCGCGACAGCCTTGAGGATGTCACCGTCCCCGGCGCTTTCGTCAATCGCGTGCCGGTGCAGTTCACGCGCAACTACAACCTGATCGCGCTCGCCGAAGAAGGCGGAATTCTGCGCGTCGCGACCTGCACGCCGCTCGACCCGCATCCGATGGACGACCTCGCGGCGCTGTACGGCGCCGATGTCGAACCGGTGCTCGCGCCGCGTCAGGAAATCACTTCGCTGATCGGCCGCGCCTATCGCCACAAGGCGGACGGCGTCGACCAGGCGCTGGCGGATGTGGCCGAGGACGGCGACATTGCCGGACTCGCCAACGAGATCGACGAAGGTGAGGACGTGCTCGACAGCGCCAACAAGGCGCCGATCATCAAGCTCGTCAACACGATCCTGTTCCAGGCGTTGAAGCTGCGCGCGTCGGACGTGCACTTCCATCCCTATCCGGATCGCATGCAGGTGCGCTTTCGCATCGACGGCATCCTCTACGACATGGACCCGATCCCGCGCAAGGCGCAGGAGGCCATGGTCAGCCGTGTCAAGGTCATGGGCAAGATGGACATCGCCGAGCGCCGGCTGCCGCAGGACGGCCGCGCCACGATCCGCATCGGCGATGGCGAAGTCGACGTGCGTATCTCGACCGTGCCGACGACACAGGGCGAGCGCATCGTGATGCGTCTGCTCGACAAGACGGCGCGTCTGTACACGATCGGCGAGATCGGCCTTTCGCCGGCCAACGAAGCGATGTTGCGCGACTACTCCAACTGGAGCCACGGCATCATCCTGGTCACCGGCCCGACCGGTTCGGGCAAGACCACGACGCTGTACGCCGCGCTGACCGAAGTCGACACGACCGAAAAGAACTGCCTGACGATCGAGGACCCGGTCGAATACTCACTGGCCGGCATCAGCCAGGTGCAGGTCAACGTCAAGAAGGGACTGACCTTCTCGTCGGGACTGCGCTCGTTCCTGCGCCAGGACCCCGACGTCATGATGGTCGGCGAAATCCGCGACCTGGAAACCGCAGAGATCGCGATCCGCGCGGCGCTCACCGGACACTTGGTGTTTTCGACCGTGCACACCAACGACGCGGCCAGCACGATCACACGCATGGTCGACCAGGGCGTTGAACCGTACTTGGTGGCGAGTTCGATCATCCTGGTGATCGCGCAGCGGCTGGTGCGCACGAACTGCAAGCACTGCACGGTAACCGTGCCGATCAACGACGAATGGGCGGCCAAGCTCAAGAAAGTCGCGCTCGATCCCAAGGAGCTCGACGGCCAGATCGCCTACGGCACCGGCTGTCAGGAGTGCTTCAACTCCGGTTATGCGGGCCGCACGGCGATCTACGAGTTCATGCCGATCGACGAAATCGTGCGCACGCAAGTCATGGAAGGCGTGACCGCGTCGCAGATCAAGCGGTCCTCGATCGACCGCGGCATGATCACGCTGCGCGCCGACGGTGTCGAGAAGATCAAACAACGCCTGACGACGCCCGATGAAGTGCTGCGCGTGACGCAGCTCGACATGGGCTAGGTCCAAAAAGCGCGATGCCGATCTTCGAGTACAAGGCCTATGCACCCGGCGGAGCTGTCCGAACCGGCGTCGTCGACGCCGACACGGCGCGCGAGGCGCGCACGCGCCTGAGGCGCGACAACATCCTGGTCAGCGAGATCCAGGAATTGCGCGGCGGCCGCCGCCCCAGCGCCGGCCTCAAGGCCGAGAGTTTGTTCG
>JAYUOR010000841.1:0-5852 GCA_043760765.1 Planctomycetota bacterium
CGAGTGCACGAAAGCGCGGCCGCTACCCGCACCGCCCGTCAATGCGTTCGCGAACGACCGGCCGTCCACACTCTCGTCGCGCGGCAAGCCGGCGAGTTCGAGCAGCATCGGCAGCACGTCGACGGTCGAAACGAGCGCGTCGCTCGTCGCGTCCTTCAACATCGGCTCATTGTTCAGCTTCAGCGCCTCGGCCGGGCGCACGATCAACGGCACGTGCAGATCCGAGTCGGAGAAAGTGCCGCTGTCGAGCAGCATGCCGCTCTCGCCGAAGCTCATCCCATAGGCACCCACGACGACGACGGTGGTGCACTGGAAGCGGCCGATCTGTTCGAGGTGCGAGCGCAACCTCTTGAACGCGAGGTCCAAGCGCAGGATCGCGCCGTCGTAACGCGCCTCGTACTCGCCAAGTGTGCGCATGCCCTGGGACCAACGACTGCGCGGCAAGGCGAAGTAGAGATGTTGCGCGTCGCCCACCGGCGGCACTCGCGACAGTTCCGGCCGCGGCGAAAAATGCGTGTCAAAGGACGGATTGTCCGCTCGCCAGACGCGCTCGAGATCCGCCATCTCGAGGTAGGCGAACCAACGCTGTTCGCGCGGGATGCTGGTCAGCCACTTGTCGAAGCGGCGAAACACCGACTCCGAGCCCTGGTCCGCGGTAGCTTCATCGCGATCCTGCCTGGGGCCCTGGTAGAACGCGAAGCCGCGCTGAAGTCCGTACACCGGCGCGAGGTTCTCGTGGTCGTAGAACATCGCCGTACTGAAACCCTCGCTCAGAAATTGTGCGGCCGGATGCGGTGCTTCGTCGGGGAGGTGCCACTGCGTCGCCTGGGACACGGTGACATCCGGCGGCAGGTAGCGCCGTGCAAGCCTGGGATCGGCGGCCGAGAGCAAGGCCATGTGCGCGGGAACCTGCCACGCTGCGGCGCTGTAGGCCTGACGAAACACGACGCCCTCCTTCGCGAGCGCGTCGAGGGCGGGAGATGTCAGCCGGTCGTAGCCGCTGGAACCGAGGTGGTCGTAGCGCAGCGCGTCGATCGAGATGATCAGGATGCCGGCGGCCGGCAGGCCCTTGGGTGCCGGGGCGCAGCTTTCCGGCGCGACGAGTGTGAGCGCAACGATTGCCGGCAAGACCGAGCTGATCCGCATGGGGCCAGCATGGGCGCCGATGCAGCCGTAGACAAGACCACAGACCGCCGGCGTTCAGCGTCGCAGCGCGAAAACCGTGTCGGCCGCTACCCAGCCGCGTTCGCCTCGTTCAGTCTCAACGCGCACCCAGCCGGCAAGTTGCTCGAGACGCCCTGCGCGCGCGCCGGCGGAAAGCAGCGCGACTTTCGCCGCGGCCACGCGCGGCTCGCTACCGACCGTAACTCCGGCTGTCGAAACGACGAAGACGGGATCCTTGCCCGCTTCGCGCAATTGAACGATCCAGGGCAGGCAGCACACGGGCGCCAGCACGATCGCGACCCACAGCGGCCGCGCGGCCGCGCGGCCCAGGACAAATGCGCGCAGACAGATCAGCGCGCCAAGGATCAGTGCCGTGCCAAGCGCCAGCCATTCAGCTTCGGCCAGGTTCAAGGCGTGCACGACGCGCTCGAAGGTGGCCGAAAGGTCGCCGCGGTCGGCGGGTTCGAGCCCGGACTTGGAACGCGCGAATTCCAGATTGCTCCAGGCATCGCTGTCGCGCGGCGACAGCCTGATCGCAGCGCTGAACCAGGCCGCCGCTTCGAGCGGACGCTCCTGGCGGAAGGCAACATTGCCGAGGCACTTGCACAGCTGCGCGCGTCTTGCGGCGCCTTCGATTGTGGCGCCCTCCAGAGCGGCCGTCCAACTGGCGCGCGCCGTGGCCAGGTCGGGCGTCGCGGCGCGATAGGCGTCGAGGCCCTGCTGATAGAGCGCTTCGATCGACGGCGTCTGCGCTGGCACGCGAGCGTGAAGCACGGCGTTCCAGCCAAGCACCAGCGTGGCGCACAGCATCCATTTCGCCAGGGCTTGGATCACAGGCCACCTCGCTCGAGTGCTTCTGCCAAGTGCAGCGCCCGCTCACGTACAGAGGGCCGGCCGACGCCGCCCCACGCCGCGGCTTCGAGGTCGTGGACCAGGCGCTCCAATTCGAGCAGCGCATCCGGCGGCACTTGATGGGTCTGGCGCGCGAACCACGCGCCGATGTTGCGGCCCTGCCAGGCTTCAGGCCGTTCGGCCGTGCGCGCGCCCAGGAAATTCTGCAGGGCCTCGAGTTCAGCGCGGGCGGACTGGGCCCCGGCCAGTTCGCGGGCCAGTTGCTTGCGCGCGCGCCGACGGCGTTTTGCCTCGGGCGCCCACGGATCACCGCGCCGGCGCGCAATCCCTGCTAGCGCGAACCACAACAGCGGTAGCGCTGCGAAGGCTGTGATCACGGTAGCCTTGCCGTGACCAGGCACGCCGCGCTCGTCGGTGAGCACCGAATCCACGTCGAGCAGATCGCTCTTGGCGACGAATCCCGCTGTGGGATCGCTCAAGCCACTCGCACGCGAGAGCGCGCGCACCTTGATCGGAATCGCCGCGCTGCTGACAACGCCGTAGCGAGACGTCTTTGGATCGAAGACCGGCAACACGAGCGGCGGGATCTCCTTCACCTCCGCCGACTTGGGCGCGAGGTCGTAGATCACGCTGCGGCGATCGAAAGTCTTGGTCTCGGTCTTCCCGTAGACACGAAAGCCGTTGAAGGCATCGCTGCGGCTGGGTTCGGGCGCGGAGAAGAATTCCAGATTGCCGCTGCCGCTCCACTCGACCTTGAGCTTGATCGACTCGCCCGCGTCGACGTCGCGCGGCTCGGCGCTCGCGTGAACGGAAAAATTTCCGATCGCGCCGCCGAAGTCGGCGGGCCGGCCCTCTTCGGGAAGCGCGACGACGTCGATGACCAGGGGCTCGCTCTTGACGAAGTAGGACTCCACGCGGTCGCGGCGGCGCGAGAAGATGTCGCCCGAGTCCTCGACGCGCGAGAACTCCAGCCAGCTGGTCGGGAACTCCAAGGCACCCGCGCGCGTGGGCGTGAACGAGCGCAGCATGCGAAACATGCGGAAGGCGCGGCCGCGTGCCTCGCCGCGCTGCAGCTGCTCGACGCGCACCTTGTCGGTGGTGTTGAGCACGATTTCGACCATGGACGTGCCCGCGGCCGGGGGCGGCGGATCGTTTTCGATCGCGCCGGAAAGCTGCCCCCACCAGGCGAGCGAGAGGTTGGCCCAGTTGATGCGATCGCCGAGCGCGGCGTCCCAGCCGAACGTCATCTCGATGGTGAAGGGCTGCCCTTCGACGACCTTCATCGAAGACGAGCGGATCGTGAACACACCGAGCTCCTCGCCCTTCAAGTCCTCGACGGCCGTCAAGCTCAAGGGCTGCGTGCGCTGCACGCCGCCATCCACGGAAAATTCCAGTGCGGGAAGCGTGAACTCGCCCTTGCGCAACGGCCGCACGCTGGCGGTCCAAGTGAGCTCGTCGGAGCGCGAAATCCGTCCGTTGATGATCGCCTGGGACGAAAGCCGGCTCGGGGGATTGCTCCACTCGCCAAGCTTCAGGCCATCGACGGCGGGCAGCGGACGCACATCGGCGAAGGCGGCATTTTCGACCGTAGCGATCAAGACCACCTCGCTGCCGAGCTTGACAACGCCGCTGGACAGACGCGCGCTGACGCGCGCCTGACTCTGGGCCGAAGGGATCGCGGGTGCTTTCGTCGGGGCGCTCGCGCCGCCGAGCACACCCGCGAGCAGCAGCGCAACCGCGGCTTGACAACCGCACACGAAAATTCTGGACAACTCGTTCACCAATCTTTCTCCACGGGCGGACGGCGACGGGCGCGGATACGCGCCTCGAGCTGTTTGGCCTCTTGTTCGATGTTCGCCAGTTGATCCATGAGGCGCGAGACCTCTTCCTTCGAGAGCGCGCGCTCCTCGCCCGGTTTCGGCTGCTTGGGCGGCGGCGGTTTCCCCTTGTCGCCTTCTTTCTTCTGCTCGTCCTCGGGTTTCTTCTGCTCCGGATCCTGTTGCTCTTCCGGCTTCTTTTCCTTGGACTCGTCCTGCTTGGGATCCTGCTCGGGTTTCTTGTCCTTGTCCTGCGGCTTGTCCTTGTCCTCGGGCTTGTCCTTGGAGTCCTTCGGGTCCTTTTTGTCCTGCTTGTCAGGATCCGGTTTCTTTTCCTGCTCCTTCTTCGCTTCTTCGCGCTGTTTCCTGATCTTCTCGATCTCGCGCAGGCGCCGCTGGATCAACTCCAGGTTCGCGCGCGTATCCTCATCCGCGGCATCGGCGCGCAGGCGATGCACGAGCGCCTGACGCGCGGCCTGATAGGCAGCCATCGCATTGTCGAGGTCTTCGTTTTCCTTCGGCTTCTCCCCGTTCGCAGCGGACGCGGCAGCGGCCGGCTCGAGCGGCGGCAGGTTGCGCGACTTGCGCACTTCGGGAATCAAAAGGAACAAGGGCTCGGAGCCCTCCAGGATGGCGGTGCCGGAGTTGTACCAGGCGTCCAGACGCAAGGGGCCCGGCACGCACAGACCACCTGAACGCGCGAAGGCAGCGCTCGAATCGGCGAGCTCGAAGCGGCGTTCAAGCACCACGCCCCGGTGGTATTCGATTTCGCCGCGGGCGTTCTCGGGCAAGCCCGGCATGGCGATCAATCGATCGCCGAGCGCCTTGGCATCGTCGAGTGACTTGGCATCGAGCTTCGCACGCAGCTCGCGCAGTCCCTGGGCAACGGAGTGTTCGTAGGGTACGACGGCCGGCGCGCTCGCCACAGCCGGCGCAGCAGCGGCAGAAGGCGCGGGAACCGCCGCGGCATTCGGCGCAACAACCGGCGGCGCCTGCTCCGGCGAGAAGAGGAACAACGCTGCGATCGCCCGTGCCCAGGCAGGTTTGTTGCGCTGCACCGTTCCGAGCGCGTGCCCGGAATTGCGCGCCTGCTTCGCAAGACTGCGCTGGCGCGAACGAGAGCGGCGCTCGCCGATTCCCGCCGCGAGCAGCATGCACCCAGCAGCCAGGCCGAGAAACCACTGGTAGCGATCGTGCGGCACGAATTCCTGGCCGCCCTGCAATTCACGCGCTTCCAGCCGCGAGACGCGCTTGTCGTAAAGCTCTTCCAGCGGTGCCGCGGACGAGTCCGCCGAGAGATAGGCGCCGCCAGTGATCGTCGCCAGCTCGTCCAGCCCCTTGCCGCCCATGCTCGAGACGACTTCCTGATTCTTGCTGTCGCGCAAGAAAGCCTCGCCGCCGCCGGGTCGATCGACTGGAATCTTGCCGCCCGCTTCGGTGCCCATGCCGGCAACGAAAACCTTGACGCCGCGCTCGGCAGCTTTGCGCGCGACTTCGAGTCCATGCCCCTCGAGGTCCTCGCCGTCGGTGAGCATCAGGATGCACTCGTGCGCGCCGGTGCGGCCGTCGAACATCGCCAGCGCGCGTTCCAACGCCGCGCCCAGGTCGGTGCCGCCCTTCTCGTTCTCCGCTGGCGTCATGCTCTCGAGCAGGCTGGCCAGGGCGAGGCGGTCGTGGGTCAAGGGCGCGACTTCGCGCGCGTCTCCGGCGAAAGCAATCAGCGCCATGCGATCGCCGCGCAGACGCTCGAGCAGTCCGCGCACCTCGCGCCGCGCACGCGTGATGCGATCCGGCCGCAGGTCGCGCACCAGCATGCTGCGCGAAGTGTCGAGGCAGACGACGATGTCGAGACCGCGGCGCTTGACCTCGCGCAGCGTGAAGCCGCGCACCGGGCCCGCCGAAGCGAGCGCCAGGAACATCACAGCCAGCGCGGCGAGGAAGAATCGTGCGCGGGCGCGATTGACCGACCAGCCCGGAGCGAAGCGTTTCAATTGCCGGTGTGCGACCAGCGACTCCAAC
>JAYUOR010000842.1:0-2334 GCA_043760765.1 Planctomycetota bacterium
TGTTGCGCGAGATGCCCCGTGCCGCAACCTAGGTCGATCATGCGCTCGCCGGGTTTCGGATCAAGCAGCTCCAAGACCTCGGCCGTGAGTTTCCACACGAACGAGTGACTCTGGTCGTACAGCTCGGCGTTCCAGGCGGCGTGCGTCACGGCCACCGAATGATAGGACCGCGCTAGGCGGCGTTCACCAGCGTGTGCAAGCGCATGATCGCCGCGCGGTCGCCGTCGAGTTCGAGCCGCGGGTAGGCCTCGGCGAATTCGACCCAGCGGAAGGCGGCCCAGCGGCTGGCCAGGCGCAGATCAGGGTGATCGCTCGGCGTGCGGAAACCGAAGTTCCACTCGATCACTTCTTCGTCGCCGACCAGCCAGCGCGCCGGCATGCGCAGATCGATCAGGTCCAGCGGCTTGTAGATGCCGACGTCGTCCATGACTTCGCGCCGAATCGCGCTCTCGAGCTTTTCGCCGAAGCCGATCGGCCCCTGGATGGGTCCCCAAAAACTCTCCAGGCCCTGCCCGCGCAGCAACAAATAGTCAGGCCGTCCTGATTGCAGGCGGTAAACGAAGATTCGGATGCGGTGGGAGAGTTCGTTCATGGCCGGGGCGGGCGCCAGGCAACAGATATCGTATGGGCAGCAGCCGGTCCTGCGCCCAAAACGAATTCCTTTGCTCCGAACGCCACGCAGCCCGCCGCCGACCAGTCGGGCGGTGCGAAATGGATCGCGGATCCACCCAACCATAGACTGTGCGCCCCAGCCAGTTCGGGTGGGCTCGTTTTCGCCGGTCTTGCATCCCTGGAGCAAAGTCATGAACAAAGCGTTCCTCATAGCCCTGGCGTCGGTGGCCCTGGTCGCGCTGCCCGGCTGCAAGTCCTCGGCCGAGAAGGCCCAGGCCAAGGAGCAGCAACACCAACAGCAGCAGGCGACTTTGAAGGCTTCGATCCCAGCCGACTCTCCGCTGGCCAAGATCGAGCTTGGCATGAACGAGAGCGAGGTCACCACGATCCTCGGTCAGCCGACCTCCCAGGACGCGCACATCACCGGCAAGCAGTTCATCCCGTTCAACTTCGCGGGGAAGGACACGATGCGCACGGTCTACTATTACAAGGGCATCGGCAGCGTTCAGTTCTCCTCTGGAAGTTGGGGCCAGCGCAATGGAGTCGTCGAGATGCATCACGACACGTCGGAGCCGGGCCACAAGCGCTAGGCCGCCGAAATTCCCCGCGGGCATCGAACGGCCGCCCCGTGGTCCTGCCTGAGCACGAGTCTCGGCCATAAGTAACATGGGTGCGTGGGCAAGATGACGGCTTCCACGGACGGCGAGCGACGTTTGGCCGCGGCCGTCGCGCGGCTCGACGGTCTGATCAATTGGGAGCGCATGAAGCGCAGTGCCGCGACGCGTTTCCATCTGGAGCCCGCGCGCGATCTGTGTGAACGCCTCGGCAATCCGCACAAGCATCTGCGCGCCGTCCACGTGGCCGGGAGCAAGGGCAAGGGCTCGACTTCGGCGCTGATTTCCGCGGGCCTGCGCGCAGCGGGACTTGCCGAGGCGTTGTACACGTCACCGCACGTGGTTCAGCTACGCGAGCGCCTGCGCATTAGCGGCGTCGATGTCGATGCCCTGCGCTTCGCGAGCGCCCTGGAACGCGCGCTCGATGCTCGCGAACAGGCTCACAACGCGGGCGCCCCGGCCGGCGAGGCCACCTGGTTCGACATCGTCACGACAGCCGCATTTCTCGCGGCCGTCGAGGCGGGTGTGACCTGGATCGTTGCCGAATGCGGCCTCGGCGGGCGGCTCGATTCCACCAATGTGCTCGACGGCGAAGTGTGCGTGATCACGAACATCGAGCTCGAGCATCAAGCCGTGCTCGGGGCGACGCGCGCGCTGATTGCGGGCGAGAAGGCCGGCATCCTCAAACCGGGCTCGAGCTTGATCACCGGCGTGCCTTCGAACGACGAGGCTGGTCGCGTGATCGACGCACGCGCGCGCGAACTCGCTGTGCCGGTGCGCCGTCCGCTTGCGGGAATCTGGGACGAGGCCACGATTGCCGGGCGCAATCTGGCATTGGCAAGCGCGGCCCTGGACGAACTCGGCAGGCGTGGGGTCGACGGCGCCGACGGGAAAAAACTGCGCGGCGAGTTGCTTTCGAGCGAGGTCGCGTTGGCCGCGCGACTTCCTGGCCGTCTCGAATGGTTCAAGGTAGAGGGCATCCCCGTCGCACTCGATGGGGGGCACGTCCCCGCCAGCGTCCGCGACGCTCTGCGCGATCTTTTCGCGGCTGCAGGGCGCCCTTCGCCGCCGGTGGTGATCCTAGGCCTGGCCAGGGACAAAGACCTGC
>JAYUOR010000843.1:0-5843 GCA_043760765.1 Planctomycetota bacterium
CCTGGACGGGACTTGCACCCGCTGCGTTCACAAAGCCTGGGAACAATGACCGACTTGCGGCCGGTTCGTTGTTCTCGTCAGGACGCATCACCCTTAGAGCATATCCGACCGAGGATTAACAGAGGTTTTAGGACGTGCTCTTAGTTGGGTTTGCCTGACTCGCGATTCTTCTCACGCTTGTCCTTGACAAATATCCGTTCACGCTCAAGCGATGCAATCGTTGGTTCGTCAAGATAAACGAACTCCAACCAACCGTATTCGACCGACTCATTTGCCAACTGGCGACGAACAGCACCAGAAAACCTGCGCTTTCCATCTACCGAGGCCGCGCGCACCGACTGTTCCCGTTCCTTCTGGGCCTCGAGAGTCACCCGCTCGAACTGGCCGAGCTCCACAAGCTCATTCATCCTCTGTGAAGCGGCAATCATGATGGCATCGTTTAGTTCAGAAGCGCGAGCTTCGAGTTCCTTCGAGGTCATCAAGCGATAGACATCCTCCAGGGTTTGCGGCGACCCACCTTCTGCACTCTTGCGCACGGAGTTTGCTAGCTCCTCAGTCGCCGGAGATTGAGTCGCTTCTGGGGGAGGTACTTCGATGGAAGTGACAAAACGCTCTTGGCCTTTTCGAGTGGATTGAACCCGTACAGGCGCGGGGCTCGACTCTGGGCGAGTCCACCTGCTGACTCCCCACATGGAAAGCAAAACCACGGCCACCACACATGCCGACAACAACAACTTTTTCATATGCCTTCCGATGCCAGTGCTAGTCACTCAAGTTGTGAGAGGAACGCTCTCAAAGCAATTGTACGGTCAATTTTCATTCTACCGATATCAGCGAGATGTTCTTCCAAATAAGAGTAGTTGCCAGAATCGAAGCGAATGAATGCATTCCATCCGCAATGCTTGAATGTAAAACGCCTTGAGTAAGCGCCTTTCGGTTTGGCGGGAGCTCGCGTTTCGGTAACACCCTCAGGAACTACTTCATAGTCGCTGGTCTCAAAATACACGAGTGAGGCATCTTTGAGTAATGCATAGGTAGTGATGGCCGCATCGTGAAGTATGGTGTTGTATGGCTCCATCTTTACTTTGAGCATCTCGTATTGAATTGGACTAAGTACGAGTGCGCTCGGATTCAGAATCTTGTCCTGCAAGTCGGGAATCCCGTCCGCAGTCGTGTCCGACGCATCCCATCGAAGAGCCGCCCTCATGCAGTCTGCCAAATAGGTTTCATCCAAATCAACAACCGCGCTCCTCAGGATCTGGCGAAACTGCTCCTGAGTAATCGTGGGTTCGGGTATTGGATCAGTAGGAAGTGCCTTCTGCGGTATCGACGGCCTGTTTGTGTCTGCGAGCTGTGACTCAATGTTGACTGTGTTCGCGCGTGCCGCCGCAACCGTCGCGGGTGCTGCGACAAAGCGCACGGAAATAAATGCCGCAACGCATGCTACCGCGACAAGCAATAGACTGATTATGTGCCTTCTAGTCATGGCTACTCGAAATGCGGACAACTGTTCCCTCTAACTCAGGGAGTAAACCCATGAATTAGGGAGAGAAGGTGTTAGGCTAGATTGGGCTGCACGCCGTGCAGCCCTTCTTGCCGTCGACGTGGCAATTGGTGCCGGTGCTGTCTTCCGTGAACTGGTAGTCGTAGTCAGACCATTGTCCGCACGCCTTGGATACTGTCTCGGATTCGATCGTGCGCGCAGTTCCCACAGGGGTAAGGGTCTGGGAAGTGCCACTTGGAGTGACGCGGTACATCGTCCAGGTCATTCCTGCGCAGTTGGTGCCCGTCGTGACATATTTGATTTTGAACGTAAACTCGCACTTGGCATCGCTACATGCCGTGCCCACATCGCCACAGTTCTCGGTGAACCCACTTACCTCGCTCCATGCCGAGAGGGTGCACCCGTTCACGGTAATGCTGCAGCTGTCCTCGATGAACAGATGCGGCTGACAACCATTGCAGTTATCTGCTCGTACTGTAACTCCAGGCAGCAAGAGCGCCGCCGCGAGGGTACACGAGATACCCAGACACTTCATTAGCTCATCTCCTTGTCACTGGGAAGCAGTTGGTGCTGAAATCACGGAGTAGGATCTGGTTGGAATCTACTCGTGCCGAGGGCCAGGGCCTACTGAAAATTTCAAGATTCTCGACAATTGGATCTTGCCTGTATTGGACTGGAGTCAGCTTCCTCCTGTGCGTCCCGAATACCGAGTCCACTGGCAACGCGACACGGGAAACGATGGTCTGGCAGCTTCCGCACGCTCGGCTGAAGTTCAGCCGTCACCAAGAACATCCAGGGCGTCGGCGCCGGTCCACGACGGCACGCATGGAGATCTCACCCGCCGACGAGTTTCGAGAATCCGATCGGATAGGCTGTTCGCCCGCCCCGCGAGCGGGAAGTAGCCAAGGAACTCGGTGATCCGGCCCAGGTGCTTGGCGCTAGGGCGGGTCTTGTTTCGCTCCCAGTTCAGGACGGTCCAGGCGTTCACTCCGAGTCGCTGGGCAACCGTCCGCTGTGTGAGTCCGAGGTCCCACCTGCGCCGTCGAAGGTGTTCGCCATGAGTTCGGGGATCGATCGGATACCCCCTCGGAACGGGCCTGGGAGCCCGTAGGGTCGACTGGCAGATTGGCAACGCATCCATGTCCGTGCGGCTATCAGGGACATCCGAGAATCCCCTGCCGCTGCTCTCCGATGGTCGTGCAGCGCTATCGACAACGCATCTCAGGCCCGCTGCTCGACCGCATCGACTTATGCGTCTGCCTCGACGTGCCCAGCGTCGATGAACTCTGCACCCCGATCGGCCCCGAGCGCGGCCCCTCCCACGCCGAATGGCGCATGCGTGTCGACCGGGCACGACAGCGCATGCGCGCGCGCTTGCCGCCGTTGCTCAATCATGCGCTCGACGGTACTGAACTCGATCGTGTCGCACCGCTCTCGGGCGAGGCACGCGGCCTGATTGCGCGCGCCGCCCACTCGCGCGGACTCTCAGCCCGCGCCGTGCAATCCCTGCGCCGCGTCGCGCGCACGCTCGCCGATCTCGACGACAAGGACGCGATCGAACCCAAGCACTATGCGCAGGCGCTGGGCCTGCGCGCGCAGATGGGAGGTGCCGGATGACCTGATTTCGGGCCCGACTACTCGTGCCGCAAGGCCTCGACCGGATCCATATTGGCCGCGCGCCAGGCAGGATAGAGACCGAAGACGATGCCGATCCCGACCGAAATGCCGAAGGCGAGCACAGGGTTCCAGGCAGTCACGATCGTCGGCATCTTGTACGCATACTCGACGTACTCCGGAATCAGGAGTCCGAGCGCGACACCGAGCACTCCACCGCCGACGGAAAGCACGACCGTCTCGACCAGGAACTGGGTCACGATGTGATGGCGCTTGGCGCCCAGCGCGCGGCGAATACCGATCTCGCGCGTGCGCTCGGTCACGGTGGCGAGCATCACGTTCATGATCCCGATGCCGCCGACGAGCAGACTGATCGATGCAATCGATCCGAGCACGATGTTGAAGGTTTTCTTGGTTTCCTCGGCCTGCAACAGAAGTTCCAGCGGCACGACGATTTCGTAGTCGCGCTGGCGGTGGTTGCGCCCGAGCATTTCGCGCGCGGCGGCGGCGACCATGGGCACGTTTTCCGCTGCGTCGACTTCCATCACGATCTCGTGCAGCTGGACTTCTTCCATGTCGCGGCTGCCCGAGCGGATCTTGACCTGCATGTCGCCGTACCACTTGCGGCCGGTCTCCAGCGGAATGAAGACCTCGGCCGCGGAGATTTCGCCGGGCTGCGCCGGGTCGCTGCCCAGGCGTTTGCGCGACAGCGTCGTGCCGACGACAACGTAGTAGTCGGCTCCGATCTTGACCTTCGATCCAAGCGGCGACTGAAACGGAAAAAGATAGCGCGCGACCTCGTCGGACATCACGCACACGTTGGCGACGGCTTGCTCATCGGCCTCGGTCAGGAAGCGGCCCTCGCTGACCACTCTGCCGGTCACGTCGCGATACAGGGGCAACGTCGACATGACGCGCGGATTGAGCGCTCGATCCTGGTAGCGCACCTCGAGCGGAATCTCGCGCACGGGCACGACGCGCTTGACGCCCGGAAAGGTCTTCTCGACGCGCGTGAGGTCTTCGTTCAGCAGGCCATAGCTGACCACGCGTGTGGCCTGGCTGCCGGTCGCAAAATCATCGCGTGGCTTGATGCTGCGCAGGATCACGTTCTGGCTGCCGAGCGCGCGGATCTGGTCCTGGGCTTTCTTCGATGCGCCTTCGCCGATCGCGAGCATCGCGATCACGCTGCTCACACCGAACAGGACGCCAAGCGTGGTCAACATGCTACGCAGCTTGTGCAGCATCAGGCTGCCCACGCCTAGGCGAACCGTGCGCCAGAGTGTTCCGCGGATCACGCGCCACTCCCACGGTTGTGACGAACTTCTTCGATGTGCCCATCCTTGAGGCGCAAAAGATGCTGCGCACGCCGGCCGACTTCGTGCTCGTGGGTCACCAGCACGATGGTCTTGCCCTCGGCGTGCAGCTCGTCTAGCAAGGCCAAGATTTCCTGGGCCGTAGTGCTGTCGAGGTTTCCGGTCGCTTCGTCGGCGAGGATCAAGGCGGGATTGTTGACCAGCGCGCGCGCGATGGCGACGCGCTGCTGCTGACCTCCGGAAAGTTCCGTGGGTCTGTGATCCAGGCGCGACTCCAATCCGACGCGCCGGGCGAGTTCGCGTGCGCGATCCTCGATCCCCTCAGGCGGTTCGTCCTGATAGAAGATCGGCACGAGGATGTTCTCCAGGACATTCAGCTGCGGGAGCAGGTTGTAGTTCTGGAACACGAAGCCGAGGTGGCGGCTGCGCAGTTCCGAGAGCTGGTCGTCGTCGAGGTCGTTGGTGTCTTCGCCGCGCACCTGATAGGACCCGCTCGACGGCCGGTCGAGGCAGCCGAGAATATTGAGCAGCGTCGACTTGCCCGAACCGGAACTGCCCATCACGGCCCAGTACTCGCCCTGGCGAAACGTGAACGAAAAATCGTCCAGCGCGCGCACGTCCATCTGGCCCATGCGATAGACGCGGCTGACGTGATCGAGCGCGGCGACCGGTGCTGCCTCGGTAGCGGGTATCACCGATGCCCGCCCGCGCTGCCGGTGTTTTTCTTCTCATCCTTCGGAGAAGATTCCTTGGCTGTGTCACTCGGCGCGGCGCCGGCGCCCTTCGAAGCGGCGGCATCGCCGGCGGGAGTTGCGCCATCGCCGGACGGACGATATCCGCCAGCGGCCCCGCGCTGACCACGGCCGCCGCCGGGCGGCCCGCCGGCGCTTCCGTCGCCGCCCGGGCCACCCGGGCCCGCACCTTGGCCGCCGCCACGGTTGCCGCGCATGCCCTTCGGCTTGCCTGCGTTGGGATCACCATCGCTCGCAGCCCCGGGAGCCCCGGCGCCTGGAGGCATGTTGCCGCCGGCCGTCGAGTTGGGCATGCCCATTCCTCCAGGTCCACGTTCATCTTCGGCGTTCGCGCCGGCCTGAATCTGAAAACTGGCCGGCGGAGCGAGCAGCACGATCTGGCCCTCGCTCAGACCCTCGGTCACCTGCACGTGGCTGTCGTTGAAGCGATCGGTCTTGACGTCGGCGACTTTGTACTTGCCATCGCCCAGGTCGACGAAGGCGATGTTCTTGCCGAGGTGGCGGAAAACGCACTGCACGGGAACGTAGATCGCGTCGAGGATGTCGTCGACGCGAATTTCGACCGAGCACGACATGCCCGGCCGCATCTCGTCTGTGCCGTCAAAGATGTCGACGCTCGTCGTGTACAGGCGCGTGTTTGGATTCGCGAACCAGCTGTTC
>JAYUOR010000844.1:0-5835 GCA_043760765.1 Planctomycetota bacterium
CCCGGCCAGCAACACGGCCCCAAACAGCAGCACCATGTCGGCCACCATCCCCGTAAAGGAGCCCACCGACACGTGATGACGAAATACACTGATCATGCCGCTCCTTTCTTGATCTGCCGCACGCGCTGGGGTTTGAAGAACTCCACTTCGCACAAATTATCGAGAGCACCCCCGCCTCGACCACCCCCGCATCCACGGGTGAGTGCGCGACATTTGCGTGTGAGATTGGGCAGTCGAGATGATTGCTCGAATTCAGGACGCTAACCAATTGCGCAAGCGCTCGCATACAGCGCTGCAAGAATGCGAGTGGCAGTCACCGCGTCGGCTTCGGAAAGGCACGGCAAGAAGACAGCCGAAAGTGAAGGGTGGCCCACGCCGACCGTTGCGGCGCTGACCCTGCAGGACTTGCGCCACCGCCACCCTCAGCAAACAGGTAGGTTGGAGAAAGGAATCCAGCCCTTGCCTGAGATACAACCGAGGCAAGGTCGATGGTGACGCGCCGGCATTGCGTGAGAATTGCTCGACAGTTGCACCGACGCCCGCCACTTGGATGCGGCTTGAGCGTTTCGCTTCGCCATACTATTTAAACGAGCCTTTGGCGCATCGAACCTGCAACCATGAAGGCATAGACGTCCCGATCTACTTCAAGTTCCGTGCAACGATGCCGCTTCTGCGGCGCGTTGCTTCGCTTCCAGACAAGCGAGCAATTGAGAGCTGTTACCGCGACGTGTAAGGCAGAGGCGCTGCAAGGTCCGTCATTGCATAGGAGAGTAACTTGATTGTCGAGGGTGCAGGCAGGCTGCCCACTAAAGCAGGTTCCAGTTCTGCCCGCGGGCCAATTGCGAATCTGCTCGGGATTCTGAAATCAAATGTGTTCCGAGTCACGTCGAAGTTCTTCGTGCAGGCAATCATTGTAGAAGGTGTGCTCAAAGGCACCGACGATGTGTACCGTTGCTTGTTCGTCAACGACGGTTCGTTCGGGGAGTATCTGCGCGAAAAATTCTTTGTCGATTCGGGGCAACGCGTGGGCAGGCGACGAATCTGGAGCAAGAAATCGCTACGGCGCCTTATCGAGTCGCGCTCTGAAGATTGTGACCTCTGCATTGCAGTCTTGTCCCCAGCCTACGCGCCATATCTGGAGGGGCTCGGCGGATTCGTCAGTCAGGAGAGTATGAGCCAAACCATTGACATATCGGGCGGCCCGGAAGATGTCAAATTCCGGTCGCAAAAGAAGGCAAATGAAGCGGGGAGAAAAATTCGCAGGAACAACTGGTCGTATCGGATCTCGCGCAGCACCGAAGATTTCGACGTATTTTATGAGCGCATGTACGTGGTGCAGAAAGTGAAAAAGTTCGGACGCCTGGCAGCAATCAAGTCGCGGGAAGTGATGCGCGAATTTTTCGACAAAGGCTTTTTGCTGCAGGTCATGGAAAACGGCATGCCAGTGGCTGCAGGGATCAACTATGTCGAGGGGGATCGCCTGTCCTGCCGTGAATCAGGCGTTTTGGACGCAGACGACGCGTACGACAAACAGGGAGCGCAACTTGCCGTCTACCATTTCAATATTCAGTACGCCCGCGAACTGGGGCTGCGCTGCGTCGACTTGCGCAGCAGCCGCCCATTTGCCAATGACGGCCCCTTTGTTCATAAGACCCGCTGGGGCGCGACGGTTTCGTTGAATCCGGATCTGAATTCCAAAGTCTATATCTTCAATCTGGGGGCTGCAGACAAGATAGCCCGGTTTTTTGCCCACTGCCCGATGATCGTCGCAACCCACAGCGGTTTGCGCGCTTTGCTCGGTGTCGAGACGCACGAGCCGCTCCCAGAAAAGGATTGCGATGAACTCGCCGAGCGCCTCTACGTCCACGGTCTCGCGGGCTTGGTGGTCCTTACCGCAGCCTCTAAAACGGCGCTCGAAATAGCATTTCCGAAGCGTCACGCTTAGATCGGTGCTGATCGAAAATGGCCGTGCATCGACCAGCGCGCCAGCCAGGTATTTGACCTATGGTGAGTACGTTGACTGCGAGCTCCGACTCGGTTCGCTCTTTGCCTGTTCTGGTGACCTGGGGCGAATCGCGCATGGCCTTGGCGGCGACTCGTGCACTCGGTCGAGCCGGCATCGCAACGGCAGTGCTGGCCGAAAAAATGTGGGCTCCCGCGTTTGCGTCGCGCCATTGCACTGAGGCGATCGAAGCCCCTGATGCCGACCGAGGCGAGCCCTACCTTCGCGTACTGGAGTCATTGGCAGCTTCCAAGAGGTATTCAGGCCTGTTCTTTTGCGATGACCGATCCGCACTTCTCGTGGGGCGCCAGCGCGAACGGTTCAACTCCCGCCTGCCGTTCCTACTTCCAGAACAAGAAAATCTGGAGCTAGCCGTCAACAAGCACGCCATGATGGAGTTCGCGCGCCGAGAGGCCATACCAATTCCGGCGACGGCAGTTCCCACGTCCGCCGACGAGTTTGTCCACGCAGTCCGCGGCATGCGCTATCCCCTTGTTGTGAAAGGATCGGGAGGGTTTGGTTCGCGCCACTTGCGCGTCGTCGATTCGTTGCAAGATGCAACCGCAGCCTTCGCGCGGCTCCAGCTTGAACAGGTCGCGAGCGGGTACGGTGAAGCACCGCACGTTCAGGAATGGGTTCAGGGCCCAGTCTTCAGTGCGCTCGCCTTGTGTGATCGCGGCGATCCCGTTGCACTATTCCTAATGCAAAAGCGCAGCACATATCCTGCCTGGGGCGGCCCATGCATCGATGCAGTAAGCGTAGACAACGCGGATCTGCGCCGCGCCACTTTGTACTTTCTTGCCAAACTCCCCTGGCACGGCATCATCGAGATCGAATTCATCCGGGATGACCGGGACGGCCGGTTCCTGCTCGTCGAGCCGAGTCCCGATCCCAACTGGGGGCTCGATTTAGCCAACCATTCAGGCATCAATTTCCCGGCGCTTGCGTGGCATCTCATGCAAGGTGTCCGTCCTGGCCCGGCGCAGACGAAATACAAGGTCGGCGAGCGATTCGTCTGGCTGTTGCCAGAAGGCGCCCAGCACATCGCCGCGCATCCGCGATCGGCGGGTGCGTTGATCGGAGCTGCGCTCAATCCGTTTGTTGGCTCTGACCTCCGACAAGACGATTTCCGAGCAACTGCGCGTATGGCAAAACTTATGGTTTGGGCCTTGAGGGAGGACGCAGGAAGGCCGTAGGCCCTTTGTGGAGTCGTGCGCATCTGCAGCGCGGCTGACGGTTGCGTGAGGAATCCTCAAGGGTGACGTTCATGGAGGTGGCTTCAGGCACGTGTTCGGCATACTTCGATCCAGTCATGAGGTGGGGCTGAATGCGATGAATTTGGGCGTCTACACGGAGTCACTGGCGACGGCAGCGGCATTGGATGGTGGTTCTGCAAGCCGCGCTGGCAATACCATCGTTCGAGTGCTGACCGCGGCGGAGCTGTCGGCGTCAGATATCGCCGCATGGTCCGATCTGGAAGCTCGCGCGATCGAGCCCAATGCGTACATGTCGCCGCATTTCGTCCTGCCGGCATTGCGTCATCTCGAACCTGAGGCTCCGGTTGAGATCTGGTTCGTGCAGCGCCATGCCGGCGGAACGGCCCAACTGATTGGCGCTTGTGCCTTCGTTTCGAGAACGTGGTCGAAGCAGTGCCCATTTCCGCACCTCTCGGCGTATCAGTCTGTGCATTCGTATTTGTCCGGTCCCCTGCTGGACCGTGACCACGCTGCGCAGGCGATCGAGCAGATGCTGGATTTCGCCTGCGACACTTCCGGGAAGGGCCTCGCCGTTGCGCTCCCCTGCGCCGAAATCTCCGGCCCCGCGGCCACCTTGATGAGTGCCTGGGCTCGGCGCCACGGCTCGCAGGTCGAGTGCCTCGACTCTCGAAGCCGTTCGATGCTGGTCCCGCGCCAATCGGGGCCAGAGGGACTCAAGGCAGCGCTGGGCTCGAAGTTCAAGGAAGTCGCGCGCAACCGGCGCAAACTGGCCGAGGCGGGTGCCGTGCGATGGAGGGCCATTCGGCCAAGCGGGTCAGATCCCGCTGTCGAGACATTCCTGCAACTCGAGCATGGGGGATGGAAGGCCGAAGGCGCATCGTCTTTGCGGTCCAAGCCCGCTCATGAGGCATTTTTTCAGGACATGGCCAGACGATTCGCTGGTGAAGGCAGGGCCTGGTTCACCGAGCTCAGCCTCGACGATCGAGTGATCGCGTCAACCAGCAACCTGATCTCAGGTGCCTACGGTTTCGCTTTCAAAGTGGGCTGGAATCAGGAATATCGCAAGTACGGCGTGGGTATCCTCAACGAGGTGGAGCTGGTTGAGAAGTCGTCTGAGGTCTGCGCAGATCTTGACCTCATCGATAGCGGCGCTGAGCCAGGCTCGTTCATCGATTCGCTGTGGTCAGGTCGTCGTCAACTGGGTTCACTGATCTTGCCTTTGGGCCGTACCGGGCGCGCCCTCTGGCGCGTTGCTGAATCGGCGCGCACCCTGAAGCAGCGAATGCAAGGAATCGAATGAAGTCAGCGCTGGAGAAAACCGATGCCGGCGAGGGAACAGGGTCTCAAGTCGTTCGGCTCGAAACGCTCGCCGATCTCGATGCGTTCGAGGCCGAATGGGAAGCGTTGCTGAGTCGATGCACGCAAAGTTCGATCTTCGCCACGTTCGACTACATCCGACTTGTATGGGAGTACTTCTATCAGGAAGGTGACCGTCTGATGGTGCTGGTATTGCGGCGTGAACGACAGGTGGTCGCAGTCGCGCCGTTTCGGGTGTCGATTGCCTCGTTTCGCGGCATCCCGGCGCGACAGGTTGACTGGATTGCCAAATGGGAGGGCGACCGCCCGGGCATGTTGTGCGCGACAGATCCAGCTTGGGTGTGGAAGCGTCTCGCACACTTCTTCGCGCACGAATATCGCGGCTGGGACACGCTTCGGCTGAACGAGCAAGACGAAGCAGCACAAACGTACTTTCGCCTCCATGACGAGGCGACCGCTGACAAATTTACCGACAGTGAGGGTTACTACATCCCGCTGCGTGGTACGTTCGACGACTACCTGAAGTGCGTCGATGCCAAGGTCAAGTCGAACTGGCGCAACCGCAGTCGCAAGGTCGGTGCCCTGGAACCCAAGCCGATCCTGCATCGGCTGGAAAGCCCGGAGCAAATGGCTGCCGGCGTGGAACGTCTGATCGCCCTGGAACGGGCGAGTTGGAAAGGCAACGCCGGGCTGGGGCTGGGCAAGGACGAGCGGCACCGTCTTTTCTACCTGGCGTTGACGCGCGCACTTGCCGCGCGCGGTCGGGCGGCCATCTGTTTCCTTAGCCGAGGTGACGAAGACCTCGCGGGAACACTGCTTTTCATGTTGGCTGACGTGGTTTACGAGCGACACATCGCCTACAACCCCACCCATGCGGCATTGTCACCGGGCATCGTATTGCGTGCAGACTTGCTCAAGGGCCTGTTCGATTCGCATTGGCGAGAATTCGATTTGATGGGCATGCGTCCCGAAGTCGGCAGGCAACGCCACAAAGAAGAATGGGCGACAGGCCGTCGCGAAACGGTGTGTCTGCAGTTTCATCGGAACCGCAGTCGACTATGGCCCTGGCTGGTCGCCCGCCGACTGCGCTCGCTCGTTTTGCTGTTCCCAAACGCGAAGTGACTCAGCCGATCGAGGCGGTTCGAAGCGAGAGCTGACCGCCTCGCGGCGTCGCCACACCTGGTCGCGACAGGCTCCGCAGACGCTTTTCAACTCCTCGCGCCCAGGCAGCTATTGCACCCGGTACGACCCTACAGAACGCGCAAACTAGGTATGGCTTGACTTTCGACGCTGGTCGCG
>JAYUOR010000845.1:0-5826 GCA_043760765.1 Planctomycetota bacterium
CGCATTCGTGAAAGTCGCGTACAGACTCTGCGCCGTGACCGACATCTCGTGCGGCACGCGCTTGGCGAGGAAATTCATCAGCGCCAGGTGCACGGCGGCGAACGAGAGCGCGTGCACCTGGCGCTGATGAATTTCCTCGCCAAGCGCGTGCCGCACGAGATGTCGGTCACGGCGCAGAGTCTGTACGCGACTTTCACGAATGCGAGCAATGCACTCGTCGTCGTCGCAGCTGGTTTCATCTTCGCAGAGGCGCCCGGCAAAGCGTTTACATTGATGAGCGCGGTCGCGATGACCGGCGGACTGCTCGCGTGGTACGGCATGTCAGCGAGCCAATCGGCTCTCGATCGCGGGGATGTTCGCTGACGCCTCGGGCACAAGTGATCAGCGTGATTGGCACGCAGCGTCGGAGGGTTGGCTGGAGGTGAGCCATTCCAGATGCGGGAGATTCCGCGGATTGAGCCTGAAAACCTCGCTCCAGGCCCGTCTGGCTCGCTATTGCCGATCACCCATTCCAGTTGGCCGAGATGGAATCGAGCGTCGCGGCTGCGCACTCGCGGGTTCGATGCCGATCGACCTGCGTTCGGCCTCGGCGGCTTCCCGTCGAGCGTCCTGGCGCATGATTCCAGCGTAGCGAGTACCCGGGCAGGTATCGCGGTACTGCAAGCTGGCGGCGCGAGCCCCGCCCGCGTATCCTGTTCGGCCCGAAACTAAAGGTAGACATGGCTAAAAATCATCCCAAGCAAGATCGCGACGGCGACAGCGAGCCGCAGGCGGAGTTGCAGTCGGATGGACTGATCCGCCTCAACAAGTTCATGGCCGAGCTCGGCGTCGCCTCGCGACGCAAGTGCGACGAACTCATCTCCGGCGGAAAGGTCACCGTCGACGGCCAGCCCGCGGTCGAGCTGGGCATGAAGATCGACCCTTCGAAAGCGGTCGTCGACGTCAACGGAGTCGTGCTCAAGCCGCTCAGCGTGCGCAAGCGCTACTACCTGCTCAACAAACCGCGCCACGTGCTGTGCACGAACGAAGCGCGCGAAACCCGCGCGCGCGCGATCGACCTGATCACCGATCGCAACAAGGGCCGCATCTTCACCGTCGGACGCCTCGACGAGGATTCGAGCGGGCTCCTGCTGCTGACCAACGACGGCGACTTCACCAATCAGATCGCACACCCGCGCCACAGCGTGCCGAAGACCTATCTGGTCAAAGTGCGCGGCCGCATCGACGACGAGGCCCTGGCGCGCATCAGCGAAGGCGTGCGACTGTCGGAGGGCAAGACCAGCGGCGCCGCGTTGCACGTCGAGCGCCGCGCCAATGAAGCGACCGTGCTGACCGTCACGATTCGCGAAGGCATGAATCGCGAGATTCGGCGTGTGTTCGCCGCGCTCGGCTACAAAGTGTTGCGCTTGCACCGCGTGCGCATCGGTGCGTTGTCCGACCGCCGCCTGAAGGACGGCGAGTGGCGCCCGCTGACGCCGGAAGAAGTCGCCGACCTGCTCGACATCGCCAACAACAAGGCACGCGCCGAGGAATTGTTCGCGCGCGCGAGCCACGGCAGCTACGCGAAGAAGTCCGCCGAATTCGACGCTGACGCAGACGACGATCGCAGCGAGCGGCCCGAACGCGGCGGGACACGCCGGCCCGCCGACGAGGCCCAACGCTCGCGCTTCGGCGGAGTGCGCCGCGACTGGCACGAGCCCAAGGAATTCCGCATCAAGAGCGGAACGCGCAAGCCGCGTTTCGATCCGAACAATCCGCCGGCGAAAGAGCGCGAAGGCACTGAGCGTGAATCGGCCGGCGACCTGCGCGCTCCGCGTCCGGCTTTCAAGCCGCGGCCTGGACGCTCCTCCGAGTCGCGCCGGCCCGCTGGCGACGATCGCGGCGCGCGGCCCGGTTTCGAGGAGCGCTCGGGGCGTTCTTCGCCGTCGCGCGGCCCGACGGGCGGCGATCGCGGCGATCGGCCGGCCTTCGGCAAGCGACCGGGACGTACTTCCGAATCGCGCGGACCCGCAGGCGGCGATCGCGGTGAGCGGCCGGCCTTTGGCAAGCGACCGGGACGCTCGTCCGATTCGCGCGGGCCTGAGACAGCGGATCGCGGCGCGCGTCCGAAGTTCAAGAAGCGGCCGGGAGCCGCTGCCGACCGCCGCGCGCCCGCGGGACCCAATCGCACTGCGCGAAAGCCGTTCAACAAGGGGCCGGCGCGTTCGCCCGAGGGCGGTGGACGCTCCGCCGGACGCGCGCGCAATGGCGCCTCTGGTGGGGGCGCGCGCCCCGAACGCCGCGGCGGCGGTAGGCGATGAGCGAGCCGCGCATCGGCTCCGATCCGAAACAACGCATGCGACCGAAGCCCAAGGGTCCGCTCGGACCGACCACAACCGTCGCCGAACGCGCCGGCGCGCGCATCGAAGAGCATCGGCTCGAGAACGGCATGCGCGTGCTGGCGATCGAACGCCACGGCGATCCGGCCGTCGCCGTGATGCTCTGGTATCGCGTCGGTTCGCGCAACGAGCGCGAGCACGAAGCCGGCGTGTCGCACTTCCTCGAGCACATGATGTTCAAGGGCTCGGCGCGTTTCGCCAAGGGCGAAGTCGATCGCTGCACAACGGAACTGGGCGGCAGCAACAACGCCTTCACGGGTTACGACCACACCGCGTACTGGTTCGAACTCGCCTCGGATCGCTGGGAGAAAGCGGTCGAGATCGAGTCCGACCGCATGCAGAACCTGCTGCTCGATCCCAAGGAGTTCGATGCCGAGCGCGCGGTCGTGCTCGAAGAACTCTCGATGGGCGACGATGATCCCTGGCGCGCGCTGACCGAAGCCGTGCAGGCCGCCTGCTTCGAGCGCCATCCCTATCGCCGGCCGATCATCGGCTACACCGATTCTCTGCGGCGTCTTTCGGTCGAAGAGATGCGCGACTATCACCGCCGTTTCTACCACCCAGGGAACGCGACGCTGGTCATCGCCGGCGATGTAACTTCAAAGCGCGCGCTCGACGTTGCCAAGCGGCACTTCGGGCACATCGCGGCGGGCGCTGCCTACACGGAAGTGGACTGTTTTCGCCCCAAGATCGTGCCGGCAGCCGGTGAACGCCGCGTCGCGCTGTCCTGGGACGATCAAGGCAAACGACTTGGCATCGTCTGGCCCGGAACGGCGGTGGGCACGAAGGACGACGACGTGCTCGACGTGATCGCATCGCTGCTCACCGGCGGACGTCTTTCGCGTTTGCACAAGCGACTCGTCGTCGAAGAGGGCGTGGCCACCAGCATCAGTGCCGCCAACGACGCCAGAGTCGAGGGCGGGCTGTTCTGGATCTTCGCGGAGTGCGCCGCGGCCGCGAAACCCGAGCAACTCGAGTCCGCGATCGACGAAGAATTGCGCCGCCTGGCTGACGTGCGCGTGCCCGCCAAGGAAATCGCGCGCGTGATCGCGATGCTCGAGGCAAGCGAAGCGTACGACGAGGAAACGGCTTCGGACCTAGCCGAGATGGTCGGCGAATACGCCGTCGACGCGCACTGGACCTTGGCCTTCGAATCGATCGAACGCGTCAAGCGCGTGACTCCGGCCGACGTGCAGGAATGCGCGAAGCGCCTGCTCGGCCACGAATCGCGCGTCGTCGGCTGGTGTCTGCCGAAACTTTCCGGCGAGGGTCTCAAGGGCAAGGGCCGGCGTCGGAAGACGCGCACACGCGCGAAAGCCAGCGCGCGAAAGAGCCACGCGTGATTACGGAATCACAAGACGCGAGAATTGCGCCGCTGACGCAGGCCGAGTTGCCCAAGCTCGACGTCCCGTTTCAGCGCTTCCGGCTCGGCTGCGGAGCGCTGCTGCTTGTTTCGCCCCGGCCTGCTGCGCCGGTGACCGCGGTCCACGTTCACCTGCGCGGAACCGAAGCGCTCGATCCGCGCGACAAGGAAGGCACGGCGTTCATGACCGGTGCGCTGCTGGATCAAGGCACGCGCTCGAAGAGCGACGAGGAAATCGCCGCACTTCTGGAGACAGCAGGCGGCAGCATCGTCGGCGGCGCGAGCAGCGTCAGCGCGCACATCGCCGGCCGCGACACCAAGCTGCTTTTGGAATTGCTGGCGGAGATGATCGTCGAGCCGGCCTATCCCAAGAAACAATTCGAGCGTCAGCGTCAGCGCGTGCTCGATCGCCTGCTCGTCGAGCGCGATGACCCGCGAGTTCAAGGCGAACAACTCTTCCGCAAGCTGGTCTACGGCAGCCACTGGCTCGGCCGGCCGGGCAGCGGCACGATTCCGTCGTTGCGCCGACTTACGCACACGGATCTGGCACGTTTCCATCGCGAGACCTGGGTCGCGTCGCGCGCGATCATCGCCGTCTGTGGCGATGTCGATCCCGAACAGGTGCGCGCCCAACTCGATCGGCGGCTCGCGAAGTGGAAAACAGGCGTCGACCTGGAAACGACGCCGCCTGTCTTCCCCGAACGCGGCACACGCGCGCGCGTTTTTCACGCTCAGCGCGCCCAGGTCCACGTTCATCTCGGCCACCTCGGCATTCGCCGCAACGACCCTGACTACGCGGCGCTGGTCGTGCTCGACCACGTGCTCGGCACCGGACCCGGTTTCACCAATCGCATCTCGAAGAAGCTGCGCGACGAGTTGGGCCTTGCCTACACCGTCAACGCCGCAATCCACACTTCGGCGGGCATCCTGCCGGGGACTTTTGCGGCCTACATCGGCACGTCCCCGCAGCACGTCGCGACCGCGCTCGCCGGTTTCCGATCGGAAATCAAACGTGTGCAGGAGGAACTCGTCGGCGCGGACGAATTGCGCGTCGCGCAGGATTATCTGGTCGGTTCGTTCGTGCTTTCGTTCCAACGTGCGAGCCGGCGCGCCAACTATCTGATCAGCGCCGAGCGCCACAATCTGCCCGCGGACAACCTGCTGTCGCTGCCGCGCGAGTTCGCGGCCGTGACGCGCGAAGACTTGCGCCGAGTTGCGCGCAAGCATCTGCATCCGGACGAATGTTGCGTCGTGGCCGCGGGGCCGATCACACTCGCGGAACTCGAGCGCGCGCTCAAACCCGGTCGTTCGAAAGCCGCGGGCGCCGTTTCCGTTCCCAAGGGCAAGCGTCCACTGCCTCCGATTTTCGATCCCGAGTTGACGGACGAGTAGTTTCTTAGGCGACGAGGAGCCACAAGGCGATGAACAGCGGCGAAACGAATTCAAGATCGCGAATTGGAGCGTGTTCGTGGTCGCTGCAGGCGGACGGCCCCGAGGCGTTGGTCGAGCTGCTCGAGAAAATCGGCGTGGACGCGGTGCAGTTACATCTGGATCCGCTGCGCACCGGCGCGTGGTCCGAGGACAAGACCAAGGCGGCGTTCGCGCGTGCCGAAATCGACGTGCGTTCCGGCATGATGAGCATGGAGGCCGAGGACTACTCGAGCCTGGAATCGATCCAGCGCACGGGCGGTGTGCGGCCGGATGCGACCTGGCCCAAGAATCTGGCCGCGGCCAAGGCCAATGCGCAACTGGCGCGGCGCCTTGGAATTCCGCTGGTCACTTTTCACGCCGGATTCTTGCCGCACGAGCGCTCGGATCCTGAACGCAAGACGCTTATCGACCGCCTGGGCCAACTGGTCGACGTGTTTGCCGCCGAGGGCGTGCGCGTCGGATTCGAAACCGGTCAAGAAAGCGCAGCGACCTTGCTTGACGTTCTGAACGAACTGAATCGACCGACGCTCGGCGTCAATTTCGATCCCGCGAACATGATCCTGTACGGCATGGGCGATCCGGTCGTCGCCCTGCGCGAACTCTTGCCGTCCGTCTTCCAGATTCACGTCAAGGACGCGGTTGCAGCGTCATCCA
>JAYUOR010000846.1:0-2327 GCA_043760765.1 Planctomycetota bacterium
GATCCGCCAGCGTTTATTTCATGGTCGATACAAGGCCCCTTGATCCTACGCGAGGATCCCGTCCTGCGCGTCCCCTCCCTCGCAGCAAACGACTCGCGCCAGCCAATTGGCAAGGGCAGACCCAGCCATGTACGGGCCGTGAAATAAACGCCGGAGGATCACCGGGCACTTTTCTTGTCCCAGCGGACGCCTACGCCGCGCTCTATGCTGGCAGTGAGCCCCAGAAAGATCATGACCGACGAAACTCGATCGCGCGTGGCTGAAATCCTGGAGTTCGCGCGCTCGTCGCTGGGCCCGCGCAGCATGGCGCTGCTGTCCGACCCCGCCGCCCAAGCGGTTGTCTTCTCGCGCCTGCGTAGCGGGGCCGAGCTTGCCGACGCGGTGCTGGCCGAAGTCCACGCCCGCACGCGCGACGATCGCGAACTCGCCAACGAGTTCTTGGGCTTCTTCCTGCTCAACGCCTATCGCAGTGGCCGGCGTCTCGTGACGCCTTTCATGCAGCGCTTCGTCGACACGGGCGACCTCGTGCAGTCGACGTTCGGCGATCTGTGGGACGAGCTTGCTAGCCTCCAGTTCGAGACCCGCGCCCAGTTCATTTCCCTGCTCTCGCTGCGTCTGCGCTGGAAGGCCCAGGACCACGCGCGCCGGATGCTGACGGCGCGGCGCAGCGAGGATCAGCGCGTCGAAGCCGCCCCCGAGGAATTCGACCGCGCGGCCGAGCAGCCTTCGCCCGCCTCGGAAGCGATGGCAAGCGAAGAGCGCGAGCGCCTCGCACTGGCGCTAATGCGTCTGCCCGAACGCGATCGACTGCTTGTGCGTCTCTACTTGCGCGGCGAGGAATTGCCCGAGATCATGAAGCAGACCGAACTGAATTCCGCAGCAACGCGCAAGGCTCTCCAGCGCGCGTTGCTCCGCGCACGCGATGCCGCGCGTTGAGCGGATTCCCACTCCCGCCTTAAGGCTCGAACTATGGATTCGCCCCCGCCGGGCCCCGATCGAAAAGCGGTCGAGGCCGCCTTCCACGCGTTGTTGGAGAAGTTGCGCAGCGATCCCGCCGCGAGCCGCTCGTTCCTCACCGACCAGCCCGAGGAACTGCGCCTCGAACTCGAGCGCATGCTCGTCGACTACCGTCAGTTGCTCGACGCTTTCAGCGGTTCGAGAGTGGCAATCAAGCGCGGCCGGCGCTTGGGCGAGTACGAACTTCTGGCCGAGATCGGTCGCGGCGGCATGGGCTCAGTCTGGGAGGCGGAGCACCGCGGCCTGCAGCGCCGCGTAGCGCTGAAACTTCTGCACGCGCACCTCTCGCTCTCGCCGCGCTCGCTCGAACGTTTTCGCCGCGAGGCCCTGGCCGGCGCGCGACTTTCGCATCCGGGCATCGTCCCGATTTTCGAGGCCGGCGAGCACGAGGGTGCGACGTATCTGCCGATGGAACTCGTGCCCGGCGGTTTCACGCTAGGTGATCGCATCGCAGAGTGGCGCGAAGCTCCTGAGCGCGGTCGCGAACACTGGCGCGAGCTCGCGCAGCTTTTTCACGACATCGCCGACGCACTCTCGTACGCGCACTCGCCTGGTGTGGTTCACCGCGACATCAAGCCGGGCAATATCCTGCTCAGCGAAGAAGGCCGTCCGCGCGTCGCTGATTTTGGTTTGGCGAAATTGCACGATGAGCTTGCGATGTCGCGCACCGGCGAGATGACCGGCACGCCGTATTACATGAGTCCGGAGCAAGCCGACGGCCGCGGGAGCGAAGCCGGTCCGCAGGCGGATGTGTTCGCGCTCGGAGTAACTTTGTATGAAGCGCTGACGCTGCAGCGGCCGTTTGACGGCGAGAGCGTGACTGTGGTCGTCGAAAAGATCCTGCGTGCGGACCCGCGCGATCCGCGTGCGATCCGGAAGGACGTGCCGAGGGACCTTGCGTCGATCGCGTTGAAAGCGATGGAGAAAAAAACCGCGGCTCGATACGCCGACGCGCGGGCAATGGCGGAGGATTTGCGGCGATATTTGGCCGATGAAGCTTCAGCCGACGTTCCATTCCACGGCGGCACGCTCTGCCTGTCGGTCCCGATCGTGCGCACTCCGACGCAGAATTCAGGTGCCCTGGGCAACACTCCGTGCGCAGGCTCCTACTCGTTCCACTTTTCACACGCCTACGCAGCGAGCAAGTTCCTCCTGCCGGGTACGACACTCTTTGCCCAGTACTGCGGCCGCGATCCCGGCTTCGTGGCCCCCGACAGGTACGGCCTCACGGACGGCGTTCGCTTCGTCTTAGTCCCTTGAGCGACGGGCCCCACGAGAGTTTGGCCTGACTGGCTCGAAGATCGTCGAGG
>JAYUOR010000847.1:0-5820 GCA_043760765.1 Planctomycetota bacterium
GTCAGGCAGATACTGCAGGCGCGCGAGATCCAGCGCGTCCTGTCGCGCCGTCACGGCGAAGGCGAGCGCCGCAAGTTCGGGGTTGTTCTCGACTCCGGCTGCGATCAGCGCGGCATCGTCGGCCCGGAGCGCGCGCGGCTTTGGCAAGCTGCCTTGGATAGCCAGCGGCTCGTTCGGGGCGCGCGCCAGCAAGCCATTGAGCATGGCACGCGAAGCGCGGGCTGCCGCGCGCAGGCCGTCCAGTTCGTTCTCTGCCAGGCGCTGCTCGACCTGCGCGCGCAAGAGGTCACGCTGACTTCCGCCGAACGAGACGCGTTGCGCGGCACGCTCCGACGCGAACCTGCCGAGTTCGAGGCGTTCTGACTGGATCTGCGCCCGCTCCTCGAGCAGCGCGAGCTCCAGCCAATTGTCGAGCAACTTGCGCTGCAGTGTGAATTTCGCGGCCGCGAACCGGCTTCCGGCTTCACGGGCCTGCTCCAGCGCAATCTCGCCCGCCTTGCGCACTTTGATCGGCAGCGAAAGGTTTTGCATCGGATCGAATCCGATGTTGAACGTCGCGCGATCCCAGGCTTTGATCCCTGCGCCGGACAACATGTAGCTGACCGACGGCATCAGGTTCGTATCGGGCCAACCGGCGACGATGGCTACTCGTTCAAGCGAGGCTTTCCATTCGAAATAATCGGCCTCCAATTCGCCGTTGGCTGCGAAGGCGCGCGACAGAAGCTCGCGCCATTCAGGATTCGCGCCAAGTTCCGGCAGCGCACGCGTCTCGACAGCGGATTCAAAAGGCGAGCCCGCCTGCGAAAGTGCGTCGCGCTCGGCCTCCATCCCAGTCGGCGTGAGGACGCAACCGCCCAGCGAGGCAGCCAGCAGAGTCAGTGGCGCAAGTCGAAGCTTGCTCAGCGAGGCAGATGCTGAGGGGCGCCGCTCGCGCGACTGTGCCCAATTGAACGAAGAAAACATTGCGGCTCCACGGGTCGAGGCTTCAGAGCATCGGCGAGCGACACACTCACCGATCCGAACCGACGTGGAGCGCTAGCTAGATCAACAGTGGCAGACTTCGGGCTCTGTCCGGTGGAGCCTTGAAACGTGCGCGGGTCGAGCGCTTCGAGCATTCGAAACGGGGCGGCTCGATGACGTAGAACCGTGCCAGCGCGAAAAACGGCATCGTCGTCGCGAACAATTCGGAGCCTGTCGCTTCGGACTGTTTGATCTGCTCGTGCGCAAGCGAGACCGGATGGCAACCGTTGCACCCCGCGACGAGCGCCGGCCCGGGACGGTGTTCAGTCGGCAGTGTGGCTTCCGGCTTTGCGCAGCAAGACTTCAGCGCGGGCGTCTCGGCGGAACAGCATGCGCTTCGTGGAGTCGACGCACGCATGGCAGCGCATCTGCACAGGCTGAACGCCAGCCCATCCGGCAGCAGCAGCGCCGGAAGCAACATGAGCAGGAGTACAAGGCTTCTGAGTTGCATGCAGGTCTTTCCGGACGATGGGCAAGCTACGTCTCGGCCACCTCTACGTCAAACCATGAGCCGGGAGGCACCAAGGCTAAGTACGGGTATTTGTCGATTCCGTTGGCATGCTTTCAATCAAGAGTGGCAATTCCCGTCCTATTTCGAGGGCCAGCTCGGAGGGCCAGGTGTTCTTACGGCTCTACAGCAGGGATTCAGCTGTGGTCGTTGATTGTCGAAAGCCGCCTCCCGGCGACGAACTCAATAGACTGAGAGGGCGGACTCACGCTCCCGCCCCTGGCCAGTTCCCATGCTCGAATTCATCAGGCTGTCACCGCCGGCGCGTGTCATGGGCTGCAGCGGAAGCTCGAAACGATCTTCGGCGACTCGCCTGAATCTTCAGATACCTCTCGCGACCGTGCGGAAGTGAAAGCCGAGGATCGCGAGTTCGATCACGACGCGAATCTGGCGCGGGCGACACAGCACGGTGCTCGAGACGATCCGCCAATAGGCGACACGGCCGCGGTGGCGTACGCCGAGCAGCCACAGCGAGCGCACGAACGCCTTCATGTCCGCAGGCGAGAGGCGCAGGCGCGGGCCGCTCGGACGATGGTGCTCGAGGAACACGCGCACGCGCTGGTAATAGGCGCGCGGCTCGTACAGCTTCTTCATCAACTCGCGATATCCACTCTCGAGGAAGTGCCGGTCGAGTCGCGGTTCGAAGTTGAGCACCGAGCTGGTGTTGTTGCCGCTGCTTCTTTCGCGCAGCCTTCCTTCGCGCGAGAGCCGCTGGTACAAGCGCGTCTTCGGCAGCGCAGTGAGCAACCCGACCATGGCCGTGGCCACGCCGGAGCTCTGGATGAACTCGAACTGGCGTTTGAAAATGTCGCGGGGATCGTTGTCGAAGCCGACGATGAAGCCGCCCATGACTTCCAGGCCGTGGGCTTGCAGCTTGTGCACGACTTCGACGAGGTCGCGGCCCTTGTTCTGGGACTTGTGGCATTCGACCAAGCTCTCCATCGACGGCGTTTCGATGCCGACGAAGACCTTCTTGAAACCGGCCCGGATCATCAGCTCGCACAGTTCGGCGTCGTCGGCCAGATTGACCGAAGCCTCGGTCAAAAAGCCCATTTCCGCGCCTGTCTTCGCGCGCCAGTCGATGATCTCGCCAAGCAGCGCCTTGGTGCGTTTCTTGTCGCCGATGAAATTGTCGTCGACGACGAAGACCATCTCCTTCCAACCGCGCAGGCGCAGTGCCTCGAGTTCGGCGACGAGCTGCTCGGGCGCCTTCGTGCGCGGCACGCGGCCGTTCATCACGACGATGTCGCAGAATTCGCAATCGTAGGGGCAACCGCGCGAGAACTGCACCGACATCGTCACGTAGTGGTCCAGATCCACGAGATCAAAGCGCGGCGGCGGAGTGCACTTCACGTCCGGTCGCTCGCTCGCCTGATAGCTCGGCTTCAACTGGCCGCGCTCCATGTCGCGGACGAGTTCTGCCATCAAGTCCTCGGCTTCGCCGAGGACTACGTGCTCGATTTGTGGGAATTCCTCGTGTCCCGTCGTGAACAAGGGCCCGCCGGCGATGATTGGCCTGCCGAAAAGTCGGCAACGCTCGACCAACTCGTGCACCGAGTCGCGGTGCACGATCATGGCGCTGATCATCACATAGTCGGCGCGCTCGATCTGTCTGTCCTGCAGGCGCTGGACGTTGAGATCGACGACATCGAGTTCCCACTCGCGCGGCAACATCGCCGCAACGGTCAACAGACCGAGCGGGGGGAATGCGCACTTCTTCGAGACGAAGCGCACGACGTGCTCGAAACTCCAGAAGGTCTCAGGAGTTTTTGGATACAGCAGCAGGACTCGCAAGCGCTACCTCTCTCAGCGCCATGCGGAAGCCGCAACGGCACGTATGGTTCGGTGGTGGATCTGGGTAGTGATCCTAGGGCGAAGGCCCCGCCGCTTGCTCTGCGCCAATCTGCGCAGAGCAGTGCGCAGCCCTGAGCGTAGGCGCGCAGGAGCCTCAAGCAGACGACCTGCGCGGCCTCGACGCCGGCGCGCTCGTGAGGCTCTTGGCGAGAGGCCGGCTCCCGCGCGAGCGCGAGACAGCCAACACCGCGCCGGCCCTGGCCGCCTGAGTTGATTGCCCATGCGAGCGGATCCGCGTTTGGCTCAGTTCAGCTCGAAAGCGTCTGCCGATAGGCCTTGACGCCCAGCAGCACCGTCTCGGTCAAAGGGCCCGCATAATCGAAATTGCAACTCGTGCTCCCGCGCGTGCGGCAGGCATCGAGCCATTCCTTGTGATGGCCGACGGAAGCTGGAATCGACGGCGGCGGACGCACAAACGTCAGGAACTTCGGTTCGGGCAGCAGCACGTGACGGTCGTAGTCCGCGAGCAACAGCCCGCCCTCGCCGACGAACAGCGTGCCGTCGCCCCACTCGGGCAAAAGCCCCTGAGCAAACTGCAGCGGCCGCAAGCCGCCGTCGTGCCACCACAGATCGACGGACGGGAAGATCCAGCGCACCCGCATCGCCGTCGGAGCTGTTTCCTCGCTGACCGGCGGCCCTTCGGCGTGCACGTGATTCGGCTTCTCGAGACCGAGCGCCCAGAACGGCAGGTCGAGATGGTGACAGCCCATGTCGCCGAGCGTGCCGGTGCCGAAGTCCCAAAAGCGCCGCCAGCCGGCGGGGTGATAGTCGGGATGGTAGGGCCGCGGCGGAGCTGTGCCGAGCCAAAGCTTCCAGTTGAGTCCCTCAGGCACGGCCGGAGTGTCCTTGGAGCGCTCGCCGCCACCCCAGGATTTCCCGACCCAACAATGCGCTTCGCGCACGCGTCCGATCGCGCCGGCGCGAATGAGTTCGACGACGCGCCGGTAATTGTCGCCGGCGTGGATCTGCGTGCCCATCTGCGTGACCGCGCGATACTTGCGCGCTGCTTCCGTGATCGAACGCGCTTCTTCGAGCGTGTGCGTCAGCGGCTTTTCGCAATACACATCAAGGCCGGCCCGCAGCGCGGCCAAGGTCGCCGGCGCGTGCGTGTGGTCGGGCGTGCTGATCACCACAGCGTCGAGCGCGACTTTCTCGATCATATCGTGATAGTCGGCGAAATGCGCGGCCTTGGGGAAGCCGACGGCCGCGGCGGCGAGGTGTGTCGCATCGACGTCGCACAGGGCGACGATGTTCTCGCCTGCGACGCCCGCGAGGTTGTCGGCGCCGCGTCCACCGACACCGATCACGCCCAGGTTGAGCGGGCCGCTCCTTCGCAAGCGCACGCGCGGGCTGCCGGCGAACAATTGACACGAACCCAGTGCAGCGGTTGCGGCGGCAGCGCCGCCGTAGATCAGGAACGCACGGCGATCGAATTGGGACATCGCGGCACTGTACAGCGGCGCGGGCGGGAGCGTCGGGTCAAGCCAGAACAAGGAGTGGTGCGCCCCGCTCGACCCGCGGACCCCGGCCGAGCACATAGTTAGTCAGGATGGCGGGTCCCCCGAATCGTCGCCGAGCGCACCTCACCGGGCCAGCCTGTCGCGGCCCCTCCAGATGGGCCGTGCCGGACCGCTCCGGCAATCCATGATCAGGAGCCGAGAGCGGCGCGGAACAAGTGCTGTTCCGCGCGCTCTGGCGCCTCGATCGCCGCTACTTGGTCTTGATCGGGATCTTGGCTGACGGAGTGGGCTCGACCTTCAGCAACTTGATCTCGAGGATGCCCTTCTGGAACGTCGCCTCGATCGAATCACGCTCGAGACGCAGGTTTTCCGGAAGCGTCAGAGTGCGAGCGAACTTGCCGTACTGCGACTCGACCAGCCGATACTCCTTGCCTTTCTTTTCCTCTTCCCACTTGCGTTCGCCGGAGATCAGAAGCTGATCGCCCATCAACTCGATGTTGATGTCCTTGACTTCCATGCCCGGAAGTTCGACGGAAACCAGCAGGTGATTTTCGGATTCGGTGACGTTCATCGGCGGGTAGTTCATCGTCTGCAGGGCAGCCGGCATGCGATAGCGCGCGCGGTCGAAGGACTCCGAAAAGCCCTTCCAAAGATCGTCGAAAGCGTTCTCGACAGCCAGCGGTCCCTCCACTTTGCGCCAGGGAATGATGTTCATGACTCGTGCTCCTCTTGGATAACTGCGATACCGGAATGACCTTTCATCCGGAGATCGAAGACTAGGCGCAGGAGGGTGGTCAGTTCTCTTCCCTGTAGGGGGCATTGCCCGAAGAACTCAGTCGTAGCCTTCGTACGGAGACTGCTTCGCACACAGGCTTACTTCCAGCCGTGGCTTCGCGCTTCGCGCCGCGCGTGAATGGCTTCCATCAAGTCCACCCCGCGGCGCGACCCTGGCGCGGCGTTGGTGCACGACGATGAGGC
>JAYUOR010000848.1:0-5818 GCA_043760765.1 Planctomycetota bacterium
GGCTGGCTCCGCACTGTTGGTTCAACCGGCGTTGAGCGCGGCTTCCCAAGCGGCGATTTCTTCGGCGCTGTGCGGCCCGCGCGGCGGAGTGTCGTCGTCTCGGCAGGCGAGATATCCCGCAGGCAAGGAGACCTTCTGTACGCGCGTGCCCTTGCCGCGGTGGGCGCGCAGCGCGTGCTCGGGAAAGGCCTCGCCTGCATCCAATTCCGCGACAATCGCGCGCAGTCCGTCGAGCGTCTCGATCTGCATCATCTTCGCGCGCAACGCCGACGAACCGCGAAAGCCCTTCGTGTACCAGGACGTCCACTTGCGCATCTGCAAGATGCCCATGCGCGGCCCGAAGAATCCCACCAGACGTTCGCCGTGCTCGAGCATGATCTGCGCGATTTCGCCAAGGTTCGGCGGCGCCGCAGGCTCGCGCCCGGCAAACACTTCGCTGAGTTCGCGGAACAACCACGGCCGGCCGAGGCAACCACGGCCGACGATCACAGCATCGCAACCGGTGCTTCGCATCATGCGCAGCGCGTCCCAGGGTTCCCAGATGTCGCCGTTGCCGAGCACCGGAATCGCGAGCCGGCTCTTCAGGTCGGCGATCGCATCCCAGTCGGCCTCGCCGGCGTACAACTGCGCAGCGGTGCGCGCGTGCAGGCCCACGGCGCTGGCGCCCTCTTCCTGTGCCACCTTGCCGGCCTCGAGGTAGGTCGAGAGTTCGTCGTCGATGCCCTTGCGCATCTTGATAGTCACAGGAACTTCGCCCGCGGAGCGCACCATCGCGCGCACCAGTCGCGCGACGAGCCGCGGCTTGACCGGAATCGCGCTGCCACCGCCGTGCGAAGTGACTTTGCGAACAGGACAGCCGAAGTTGATATCGACGTGATCGACGCCCTCCGCGACCAAGCGCTCCACCATCAATCCGAGGTCCTTCGGATCGCTGCCGTAGACCTGGATCGAACGCGGCGTTTCGCCCGGCTGCGAACTCGCAAGCAACTCAGTCAGCGCATTGCCCATCAAGAAGCCGCGCGCCGTGATCATCTCCGACACGTACAGGCCCGCACCGAATTCACGACATAGCGCGCGGAACGGATAGTTGGTGACGCCCGCCATCGGTGCGAGCACCACGGGAGGGTCAATAATCAGGCGCTTCAATCGCAAGGCGCGGAATTCGCCTGGACGCGCCACGGGCACGCCCGCGTTGAGCTCGGTCGCGAAACGGGCGGCCATGCTCAGCGCTCGCCGCCGGACTTGGGAGGCGCGGGTTGCGGCCCTGCCTGCTTCGCGGCTTCCAACTTCGCCTCGTATTCCTTGCGCGCAGCTTCGATCGCGCTCTGCTTCGCTGCGCTGAACGGCAGGCCGGCACGTTCCTTCGCCAGCGTATTCGTTCCAAGCGTCTTCACGCCCGAGCTGCCGCGTTGTTCACTGAGCTCCTTCAAGCCGCCACGCTCATCGAAGCGCGCCCACTTGACGCCTTCCGGAGTGCGCAGGAAGTGCGCGCCGTCGTGCTCGAGGTGCAGATCCCAGCGCACGACCTCCAGCTCCAGGCCCGCGTGGAATTCCATCACTGAAAACGGTCCGCCCATCTGCGTGGCGGCGATGCAAAGTAGCGAGGTCACGCTGCCGACATCGACCACCGACACGGGATTGGACGAGGTCTGAAGATCGACGTGCACGCCATCGACCTTGCGTTCGACGCGCATCTGATTGGCGGTGTAGTAGCCCTCGACCGAGAGTTCATGCTTCGCGCTGCGCAAGCGCAGCAGGAAGTACTCGAGGCTACCCTTGGCCACTCGCAACAGGCTCTCGATTTCGACGTGGCCTCCGTCGGCCTGCGGCACCACGCGCATGCCGCAAAAGGAGAGTTTGCCATCGGCCGCCTTGACGACCGTGTAGCGCTCGGCTGCGCTGCGCACGCCCAGGGCCGAGGTCTCGCAATAACCTGCGAGCACCAACTCTCCCTCGACCTTCGGCGGATCTCCGACATCGATCGGACGAGTGGCGTCGGCCTGGGCGCGCAACTGACGTTCGCGCAGCCCCGCAAGCGCGGAATCGAGCTCGGCCCGCGAGCTCGCGTGTCCGCGCACCAGGACCCATTCGGGTTTGCGCATTGCACCGATGTCTTTGGATGGATCAGCGCGGAGCAGCAGCAGATCGGCGTACTTGCCGACGGCTACCGAACCGCGCTCAGCTTCGATTCCAAGCGCGCGGGCCGCGCCCAGCGTCGCCAGGCGCAGGATTTCGCGCGGCATGAGCCCGGCGCCCTGCCAAAGCGAGAGTTCATCGTGCAGCCCTGTGCCCGGAAACAACCACGGATGCGGCGCGCCGCTGCCGGGGACAAGTTGAGCACCGGCTGCGTGCAGTTTCACGAGCAGCTCACGCTGCGTGGCGACGGCTTTCTGGCCGCGGGAAATGAAATCCAGCCTGGCCGTGTCGTCCTTGAACATCGCGGCGCGCGCGGCAAGCTCGCTGCGCCAGTAGTTCGCGAATTCAGGCGAGAGCGAGTCGAGCTCGGGCGACTGCGCAGTATTCGCTGAGAGCAGACGCGCGTTGCCGTTGAGGAAGGGCACGATGCGCGCGTGTTTTTCGCCGAGCTTCGCGATCGCGGGTTCGAATTCGGCGATCGTCACATTGTCCCAGGCTCGACCCTGGGGCATCAGTGCATCGAGGAACAAGAGTCCGTCTTGTCCGACATCGAGCGCATCGTTCCAACTGATACCGCGCGGCAGCGGCCCCCAGACCTGCCGATGATTGGCGTGCGCCACTTCGATCAACTTGCGCCACGGCTCGGCGGTCAGGTTCGATTGGAAGGCGACGAAGTCGATGCCTTCGGAAAACAAGGGCTCGATCTGCGCCTGTGCCTCGACTGCCGTGCGCGCGACCGAAGCGTCCGTGGTCGAAGGCGGAAAGCCGTCGATCACCGGGCCGGCGATGCGCAGCGTCGGAAATCCAACGCGCTGTGTCGAAGCCTTCGCCTCGAGCACCTGCAACACGCTGTTGCCGTGGTCGCAAACGAGCGCGATTCCAGCCGACGCGTAGAGCGGGTCATGGGCCGAATCCCAGTACGCAAAACCATCGATCGGCGCTGCGCACAGAAAAAGCCCGCGGCCGTCGATCTCGCGCGCGCCGGCCGGCACGCTGAGGTTTTCGCCGACTTCGCGGATCTTCTCGCCCTCGATCAGAACCGTCACGATGCGCGGGGCGAGGGCGGGGTCCTCCGGCACCCATTGGGCGCCCGTGACGGCCAGGATTTGCGCCAGAACGAAGCTCAGCATGGCAGGCAGGATCGCACGCGGGGTCCGCCGCCGCAAACGAAGCCGATTGCGCTCACCCTAGATCGCCCGATTCCCGTATCCTCTTCGCCCCCATGACTCCGGGCAACTACGACGACCGCGGCGGACCGCTGCGCCCCCAATACGGTGGGCGTTCTAACTTTGGCCGTGGCAACGACGCGCGTCGCAACGATCGTAAGGATCGGGGCGGCGGTCGGCCGAGCTACGGACGGCCGCAGCGCGATGATCGACCCGATCCGAGTCTTCCACCGCCCTTCGATCCGACGCGCGAGGGCGAGACCCCAGAGGATCCGGAAGAGCGTGCCGAGGGCGAAGGAAGCGTTGGAGCGGAAACGGGCGGAGAGTTCGAGGATGGGCATGCGGGCGCTCGCCCCGGGACACCCTCGGCGGACGTGCGCTCCGTACAACTCGATTCCGACGAGGAAGTTACGACGGGCCCGTGGATCTTCGCGCGCCAGGTGCGCGACTTCATGGCGCGACCGCTCGACGGCTCGATCATCGAAGTGCTAGATCGCTCGGGCCGTTTCCTCGGCCACGGTCTGTACAACTCGGCTTCGGACATTCGCGTGCGCATGCTCTCGCGCGGACGGCGCACGGATCTCGACAAGCCGCGCCAGTTCTTGCTAAAGCGCCTGAAGTCGGCCGACGATTTGCGCCGCAAGTTCTTGCGTTTGCCGGAAGTCACCGACGCCTACCGCGTGGCACACGCCGAAGGCGACGACCTGCCGGGCCTGATCGTCGATCGCATCGCGAACGTGCTGGTCTGCGAGTACCACTCGCTCGGTTTCTTCAAGCTGCGCGAAGACATCGAGTGGGCGCTGGGGCAGTTGTATCCCGAGCTCACGTTTCTGCACCGCGTGCCCAACAACGCGGCGCGTGCCGAGGGTTTCGTGCCCGAAGAAGACACGCGCGATCCCGGCGAGCAAACGATTCGCGAGCACGGCATCGAATACACCGTGCGACCCAGCGGCGGGCACAAGACCGGTTTCTTCTGCGACCAGCGCGACAATCGCAGACTGGTTGCGTCGCACACCACCGGGCGCGACGTGCTCGACCTGTGCTGCAACCAAGGCGGCTTCGCGCTGCAGGCTAAAAAACATGGCGCGCGCCGCGTGCGCGGCATCGATCTCGACGAAGTCGTGCTCGAGCGCGCTGAAAATTCCGCGCGCAAGAACAAACTCGACGTGGCCTTCATCCACGCCGACGCATTTCCGTTCCTGCGCCACGAATGCGGCCGGCCGGAGAACGAGCGCTCGCAAATCGTGATCGTCGATCCGCACAAGCTGATCGGCAGCCGGGCCGGCATGGAAGACGGCATGAAGAAGTACCACGACCTCAACGCGCTGGCCTTCCAAAGCGTGCGCGGAGCTGGCCTGGTGGCCAGTTTCTCCTGCTCGGGTCTGCTCACCGAGGCGGCCTTCATCGGCATGCTGTTCCAGAGCGCGCGCCGGGCGGAGCGCTCCGTGCGCCTGATCCAGCAGCTGGGAGCGGCCCCCGACCATCCCCAGCGCCCGGATTTCTCGCGTTCCCGTTATCTGAAAGGCGCACTGCTCTTCGTGGAGTGAGCTTCCAACTGGAGGCGTCAATCTGCTACGCTGCACGGCAGTCAGGAACCCCTCGCCCTCATCCCAGAGCCCCGCGGCTTTGGAATGAGGGCGCGGCCGTCCCTGGCCGCTCTGCTCAATTCGAGCCCTGCTTCTCTCTCAACACTGGTGGTTTCCGATGACCCTCTCGATCTTCGCCAACGAGGACAACTGGCAGGCCTTCGACGACGCTTGGACCGATTTGATGGCCCAGGAGGGGCCGATCGACGAGCTGATCGCAGCGCTCGAAATCGCCGGTGGCAAACGCCGGCTGACACGCTGCCTGCCGATGCTGCGCGAGCACGCGGAGCAGCTCGGGACGCTGAGTCGCCACGCCGATGCGGCGCGCTTGATCGGCGCCGCGGTTCGCGGAGGAGGACCGATCGGGGAACTCGGGCCTTTGCTGCTCGAATCCTCCAAGCAAGCCTGGGGCACTGAGACCTGGTGGAACGCGTTCGTCGAACACGCCGAGCTGCGCGAGGGCGCGCTCGATCTGCGCAAGTCGTGGGCACGCTTCGAGGAAATGCGCGGTTACTCAGTGGGTAGCGTGGTGTTCCATGCCGCCGGTTGGGGCTGCGGCGAGGTCTTCGAGCTGAACTCGGGCGACCTCGAGGTTTCGATTCGGTTCGCCGGCGGACGCAAGGACAATTTCCCGCTGCGCACGGCGGTCGAGATCTTCGAACGCCTGCCCGAGACCGACCTGCGCGTTCAGTCGCTGCGCGATCCGGTCGCGCTCAAGAAAAAGATCAAGAGCGAGCCTCTGGAGATCCTGCGCTCGGTCTTGCTGCGCTATGACGGCAAGGCCGCGACGCCGGCGATCCGCAATGCGCTGATGCAGATCGGCGTCGACGGCAGCGCCTGGACCAACTGGTGGCGCAAGGCGCGGCTCGAGGCTGAGAACAACGCGTGGTTCCGCGTCTCGGGCAACGCGACGCGCGCGGAAGTCGAGAT
>JAYUOR010000849.1:0-2323 GCA_043760765.1 Planctomycetota bacterium
CCGACGACCTCGCGCTCGCGCCCGAGTTGCGGCAGGCTCGCCTGTCTCCACGCCAGCAGGTTTTCGCCGGTTTTTGGCTCGAAACGCAGCGCCGTGATGCCCGGCGCAGTGCGCGGCCTTCGAGCGTGGCGCGCGCGATCACCGGATGTGCGGGCACGCTCGATGGAATGCGTTCGACGAAGTCGGGCAGATCGAAGGGAATCTTCTCGCGGCCTTCGAGTACGGCGAGCGCGCCGCCCTTGTCGCGCAGCAGGCGCGCGGCGCGCGGCAGAAGTTCGGCGCTGTGGCGGCGCACTCCGCCCATCGGTTGCGCGAGTACGACAGCGCTGAGCAGCACGCGCACCATCAGGCGAACTCGCGCCAGATTTCGGCGATGCGCTGTGCGCAGCGCTCCCAGGAAAACGCGGCCGCGTGCGCGCGACGCTCGGCCGCTCGGCCGTCGTCCGAGATTGCCTGTTGGATGCCGCGCGCCACGGACGCAGCATCGTCGGGATTCACTTCGATGCCAAGGCCGGCGGCGACTTCGCTCTGCGCCGTGTCGCGCGCGACGATGACAGTTCGGCCGGCGGCAAGCGCTTCGAGCACGGGCAGGCCGAAGCCCTCGCTGCGCGAAAGTACCACGGCGGCTTTGGATGCGTGAAGCAGCGCGACCAGGCGCGACTCGTCGAGCGTCCCAAGCCAATGGACGTCGCGCTCCAGATCCAACGAGCGAGCGAGCGCCTGATCTTCATGTGCTTGCGCGCCGACTTCACCGCTGATCGCGAGCTTCACGGCGCTCCCGCCGGCGCGCTTGTACTCGCGCATGCCGTGCAACAGCGCGGCGACATTTTTCTTGCGGCGCACCGCTCCGAGCGCGACGAGCAACGCCGGCGCATTCACGGTTCCAGCAGCCTCGATCCCAAGCGACTCGCGCATTTCGCGTAGCGACTCGGCGAATGGCACCTGCCCGAAGTGTTGAGCATCGACCCCCCAGGGACAGACGCGCACACGCGCTGCAAGAGCGCCGCGGCCGAGTTCGTGCGCGACGAAACGACTGCCGCAGACGATCCGATCCGCGCGCCGGCTGGCGACGGCGGCCCAGAAGCGATGCCGCAGGCCGGAGTTCTCGCCAACTCCGTGACGCCAGGGCAGTTCGTGGATCGTCTGTACGCGCTTTCCAGTTCCGGCCAGCGCAAAAGCGGAAACGAATGAATGCAGGCCGACGACCTCGCGCTCGCGCACGAGTTGCGGCAGGCTCGCCTGTCTCCACGCCAGCAGGTTTTCGCCGGTTTTTGGCTCGAAACGCAGCGCCGTGATGCCCGGCGTGCGCTCCAGTGCCTCGATGGCGCCGCGCACCACGCGCACGATTCCGGGCGGGTGCGGGCGGACCAGGGGCGAAGTGTCGAAGCCAATCCTCATGGCAAGCGTGGTAGCGTAGCGCCCGAATGACTACCGCGGCGCGCTCTCTGACTGTGGCTTTTCTGATCGACCGCTGGGAACCCGAGCGCGGCGGAGCCGAACGCGCCCTGGCCATGCTGGCCGTGCACCTTGGGGCGCGCGGCCATCGCGTGCTCGCTTTTGCGCGCCGGGCGAGCCCCGATGCGCCCGGCGAATTCCGCGCCGTGGCCACGGGCGGCTGGTCGCGAAAATCCCGCGAACGCGCGCTGGCTCGGGCTCTTACCAAGGCGGCTCGCGAAGCCGGGGCCGACGTGACCATCGGTATGCGCCACCTCGAGGAGGTCGACATCTTCTGGCCTCACGCCGGCGCCCACGCGCGCGGGCTCGAGGCGCGCGAAGCCGCGCGGCAACGCGCACCGCGGGGCAAGGAAGCCGACGCCGAGCGCGAGCAGGAAGCGGCGCAAGCCGACGAGCCGGAAACTCCTGGCCGGCACGCGCTCTTCATCGAACTCGAGAAGCAACTCTGTGAAGGCGGCGGCGCAGGTCGCATCGTCTGCGTGTCGAAATTGGTCAGCGACGAACTGAACGAACTCTATCCCGCCTGCTCTGGCCGCATCGCGCTCGTCCCCAACGGCGTCGATCTCGAACGCTTTTCGCTGAAGGCGCGCGACGAACAGCGCGCGAGCATGCGCGCGGAGCTTGGTATTTCCGAGGCGATGCCGCTGGTGGTGTTCCTTGCGCACGATGCGGAACTCAAGGGACTGCCGACCTTGCTCGACGCACTCGTCCTGGCGGGAAGGAACGACACCCATCTTCTGATCGCCGGCCCGCGGCCGCTCGCCAGATGGCAGCGCCGCGCCGAACGCGCCATCGGCGCGCAGCGCGTGCACGCCTTCGAATCCGTCGACGCCGTGAAGGCGCTCGCGGCCGCGGATGTGCTCGCCCA
>JAYUOR010000850.1:0-5806 GCA_043760765.1 Planctomycetota bacterium
CCCCACGGAGTTCGATGCACCCCATCCTTTTCACGATCCCCGGCTTCGATTTCCCCGTGCGTTCCTTCGGCCTGATGGTCGCAGCGGGTTTTTTGCTCGGCACTTGGATCCTGGGCACGCTCGTGCAGCGCGGCTCGCCGAACGCGGCCCGCGACCTTGAGCGCTACGGCGCCCTGCCGGTCTGGGTGTTGGTCGGCGTGGTGCTCGGAGCGCGCGCGCTCTACGTGATCGTCGAGATCTCGCGCGGCTCGGAGACCGGGCACGAGTACACCTCCGAGCCCTGGAAGATCATCGCGATCTGGAAGGGCGGGCTCGTCATGTACGGCGGCATGTTCGGCGGCATGCTCGGCGGAGTGCTGTGCGCGCGCCGGCTGAAGATTCCGGTCTGGAATGCGCTCGACCTCGGCGTGACTGCGGCCTTTTTCGGCCAAGCGGTGGGACGGGTCGGCTGCCTGCTCGTCGGCGACGACTTTGGCGCCGTGGTTCCCGAGCGCTGGCGCGATCTGCCTTTCCCGCTCACCCTGCACGTGCCCAAGCCGCTGCCGGACGACAGTCTTTTCGGAGCCGCGAACGCAGGCCAGATTCTGTGGGCGACACAGCCGATGATGACGATCAAGGCGTTGATCATCGGCTGCGTCGGACTGTGGATGCTCAAGCGCCGCCGCTACGCCGGGCAAGTCGCCCTGGTCTTGATCCTGCTCTACGCGATCCTGCGCAGCGTGGTCGAGAATTTCCGCGGCGATGAAATTCGCGGCATCTGGTTCGGCGGCGCCATCTCCACGTCGCAGATGATCTCGGCCGTTTCGGGCAGCATTGCGCTGGCGTTGCTCATCGCCCGACGCAATCGCCGCGAAGACCCGATCCTCTACTGAGATCGGCGCCATGGAAGCGGGCCAGCAGAGCGCGTCGGATGCGGTGACCTTTGCCGGCGTCGACGAGGCCGGCCTGGGACCGCTGCTCGGGCCGTTGTGCTTTGGCTACAGCGTTTTTCGCGCGCCGCGCGCCAAGGCGGACCTGTGGAAGTCGCTCGCAAATTGCGTCAGCGGCACCGTCGGCGGTGAAGGCGACCGCTTCGTGGTCGCGGACTCGAAGGTCGTGTTCACGCGCACCGATCGCGGCGCGCGGCGGCTCGAATCGACCGCGCTTGGATTCCTTGCGCTGCTCGATGAAAAACGCCGGCCGCCGGCGAACGGCCTGGCGATTGCCTGGGAGAGCCCGTGCGAACTCGCCGTCGAAACGTCGACGATTGCCGCGCATCCCTGGTATGCGTCGCTCGAAGCCGCGCTGCCGCGCCATCAGGACCGCGGTTCGCTCGAACTCGCGGTCGAACGCCTGTGGCGCACGCTGCGCAAGCAGGAAGTCGAACTGATCGACGCCGGTGTGCGCGTGATCCCCGAGCAGCATTTGAATGCCAGCTTCGCGAAAAGCGACAACAAGAGTTTCTCCGCGTGGCAAGAGTTGTCGCCGATCCTGCGGCGCGTGTATGAGCGCCACGCGCAGGATGGTTTGCGTCTGTCGGTCGATCGTCAGGGTGGCCGCTCGCACTATGGATCGCTCTTGAAGAATCTCTTTCCCGGTTCGAGCGTGAAGGTCCTGCGCGAGACAGCACCGCTCTCCGCTTACGTGGTCGCCGAAAAGTCCGGCAGCCGTCGCATGCGCGTCACTTTCGCCGAACGCGGCGAGCAGAGTTCCTTTGCCGTGGCCTTGGGCTCGTGCCTCGCCAAGTACGCCCGGGAGCTTTGCATGGACGCCTTCAACGACAGTTTTTCGCGCCACGATCAAAAGCTGTCGCCAACCGCTGGTTACACGACCGACGGCCGGCGCTGGCTCGGCGAGGCCCGCTCCGCGCTGGCTTCGGCCGGAGTCGAGCAAAGCCTCTTGATGCGCACGCGCTGAGCGAGTTGGCAGCGGGAGATTTCTTCCAGGTGGCCGCACACCGCGGGCTCGGGTACCTTTCCCGACCTTGAAGACCGCGATCCTCGGCGCCGGAGTCTCCGGACTCTCACTGGCGCGCTTCCTGCTCGAGGGCGGGCTGGCGCGGCACGATCTGACCGTCTTCGAAGCCGCAGCGGCGACAGGCGGATTGTGCGCGTCGAAGACCGTTGACGGTTTCACCTATGACGTCACCGGCGGGCACATCCTGTATTCGAAGGATGCCGCGGCGATGCGCTGGATGAAGGACGCGGCCGGCGGAGACCAGGCCTTCGTCGAAAAACGGCGCGAGACCAAGATTCGGTTCGGCGATCGCTGGGTGCACTATCCCTTCGAGAACGGATTGAGCGACCTGCCGCCCCAGGCGAATTTCGATTGCCTGAAGGGTTACGTCGATGCCTGGCATCGCCGTCAGACCGACGGCTCGATCGCGCCACAATCTTTCGGAGCCTGGGTGCGCTGGCGTTTCGGCGAAGGCATCGCGCGCCATTTCATGGATCCGTACAACGCCAAGGTCTGGAAGCGCGAGCCCGATGCGCTTTCGTCGGACTGGGTCGCCGGCCGCGTGCCCGATGCGCCGATCGAGGACGTGCTGCGCGCATCGATCGGCATCCGCACCGAGGGCTATACCCACCAGTCGATCTTCTATTACCCCGCGCGCGGCGGTTTCCAGGCGATCACGGACGGGATCGCGTCGACGGTGCTCGATCGCGTGCGCCTGTCGACGCCTGTGCGCGAAGTGAAGCGGGTCGGCGAGCATTGGTTCGTGAACGGCGAAGAATTCGATCGCGTGGTGAGCACGCTGGCGCTGACCGATCTGCCGCGCATCGTGAAAGAGGTTCCAGCCGACGCGGCGCGCGCGATGACGACCCTGGAATACAACTCGATCACCTGCATCCTGATCGCGCTCGAGCGCGCGGAGCATCCCGATCTGTCGTGGATCTATCTCCCCCACGACGAGCAAGGTCCGGCGAATCGCGTGACGTATATGTCGAACTACGCGCCGTCGAATGCGCCGACAGGCAAGAGTTCGTTCTTGTGCGAGGTCACGCATGTCGGCGGAGCGGCGTATCCGGGGCCGGAGTTGGAGAAGGATGTGATCGCGGGCTTGGAGCGCGCGGGTTTGTTGAAGCGGGGCGAAGTGCTATTCACGGACCGCGTCAGCACGCGTCATGCCTACGTTGTCTTCGACCATGCCTATCACACTCGCCGCAATGCGGCGCTTGGCTGGATGGACAGCGTCGGCCTGATTCCGCTCGGCCGCTTCGGCCGCTTCGAATACGACAATTCCGATCAGTGCGTGATCAAGGCACGCGAACTGGCGAAGCGCATGCTCCTCGAAGCGAAACTCGGCTGCGGATGAATTGAGCCGCACGGAGCCAGCCTCGACTCCGTCGCCTTGATAACTAGCCGGGCTTCCAGCTTTGGATGTGTTCGCGCAGGAACGGTTCGAGTTCCTTGACGGCGACCTTGTCCTGCTTCATCGAGTCGCGGTGGCGCACCGTGACGATGTCCTGGGACATCGTGTCGCCGTCGACGGTGATGCAGAAGGGTGTGCCGACTTCGTCTTGGCGGCGGTAGCGACGGCCGATCGCGGCTTTTTCGTCGTAGAAAGTCGCGAAGTGCGCGCGGCGCAGTTGGCGTTCGATCTCGGCGGCTTTTTCGGGCATGCCTTCTTTCTTGACCAGCGGGAAGACGCCGACGGTGATCGGCGCGACCTGCGGGTGGAAGTGCAGCACGGTGCGCAACTCGCCTTCGACTTGTTGCTCTTCGAAGGCGTCGATCAACAAGGTCAGCGCGGCGCGGTTGACGCCGGCGGCCGGCTCGATCACGTAGGGGAAGTAGCGCTCCTTGGTCTCGGGATCGAAGAAACGCAGATCGACGCCCGAGGCTTCGGAGTGACGCTTCAAGTCGAAGTCCGTGCGGCAGGCGACGCCCTCGAGCTCGCCCCAGCCGAAGGGATAGAGGTACTCGATGTCGTTGGTGCCCGTCGAGTAGTGCGCGAGTTCGGCCTTGTCGTGTTCGCGCTGGCGCAATTTCGCCGGATTGATGCCCAGGCCCAGATACCAGTTGAAGCGCTCCTGCTTCCAGTGCTCGTACCAGCGATCGTTGTCCGCGGGCGGGACGAAGAACTCCATCTCGGCCTGCTCGAATTCGCGCGTGCGGAAGACGAAGTTGCCGGGCGTGATTTCATTGCGGAACGACTTGCCGATCTGCGCGATGCCGAAGGGCGGCTTGATGCGCGTCGAGTTCAGGACGTTCTGGAAGTTGAGGAAGATGCCCTGGGCCGTTTCCGGACGCAGGTAGGCGACCGAAGAACTCGACTCGGCGGCGCCGATGTTCGTCTTGAACATCAAGTTGAATGCGCGCGGCTCGGTCAGTTCGCCGCCGCATTCGGTCGGCTTCTTCGAAGACCGCTCGGGACAGCGCGCGTCGTCGAGCTTGTCGGCACGGAAGCGCGCCTTGCACTTCTTGCAGTCAACCATCGGATCGCTGAAGCCCGAGACGTGGCCCGAAGTCTCCCAGGTCTTGGGATTCTGGATGATCGCCGAGTCGAGGCCGACAATGTCGCTGCGCTCCACCACCATGGCGTTCCACCATGCGTTCTTGACCTTGCGCAAGAGTTCCACGCCCAGCGGGCCGTAGTCGTAGGTGTTGCTGATGCCCCCGTAGATCTCGGAGGCCGGGAAAACGAAGCCCCGGCGTTTGCACAGGGAGACGATTTTTTCCATCACTGCAGTGTCGGTCGCGCTCATGGGCGAGCATGGTAGTGTCCGCGCGCGCACAGGCACGGTTCGAGCGGGAAGTTTGGGGCGAAGTCGGCGATTCCTGCGCTGAAACGCCATTCAGTCTTGGCCGTTGTCCATCTACAATGGCCGGGCCATGAACCCGGCAGCCAACGCCCAGAACGAAGCGGAAGCTCCGCCCGCCGACTCCCCCGCCGACTGGCGTACGGACTGGTCCGCCCCGCTCGCCTCGACGGCGCGCCAGGGCCGGGTCGCCCGCGAACTCGAGCGCATCGCGGCCCTGGTGTTCGAGAATCGGCGCATCAGCGCCGAGGACGGGCTCTACCTGCACGAACACGCCGACATCCCGACGCTTGGGTTGCTCGCCGACCATGCGCGGCGCGCGAAGCATCCCTCGGACGCGGTCACCTACATCGTCGACCGCAATCTGAATCCGACGAACGTCTGCATCACCGACTGCGGCTTCTGCGCGTTCTACCGCCGGCCGGGCGCCGAAGGCGCCTATGTGCTGCCGCGCGAAGAAATCTACAAGCGCATCCAGGAGACCGTGGACCTCGGCGGTCAGCAATTGTTGATGCAGGGCGGTCACCATCCGTACTTGAAAACGGCCTGGTGGGTCGAGCTGTTCCACGACATCCGCGAACGCTGGCCGATCAATTGCCACGCACTGTCGGCGCCCGAACTCGATCACCTCGCGAAGCTCGACAAGCGGCCGCTCGCGGAGGTGATTCGAGATCTGAAGGCAGCGGGTCTGGGATCGGTCCCGGGCGCGGGAGCCGAGATGCTGGTCGAGCGCGTGCGCAAGATCATCGCACCGAAGAAGACAAGCACGGAGCGTTGGCTCGACGTGCACCGTCAGGTTCACCTGGCCGGCCTGCGCTCCTCTGCAACGATGATGTTCGGCCACGTCGAAACGGCGGCCGAGCGCATCCTGCACCTGCAGCGCCTGCGCGATCTGCAGGACGAGACCGGCGGCTTCACGGCGTTTGCCTGCTGGACCATGCAGCCCGACGGCGTGCCGGAAGAACACAAGTATCCGGCCAAGGCGACGCCGGCCGTGTACCTGCGCGTGCAGGCGCTGTCGCGCATCTTCCTCGACAACTTCGAGAACATTCAGACCAGCTATG
>JAYUOR010000851.1:0-5804 GCA_043760765.1 Planctomycetota bacterium
GGCTGTTCGTGCGCGAACAAGAGGTGCGTGACGCTGTGCACGATGTTGCGATGCAGACGCTCGTCGGTCGTGAAGAACTGGCGGTTGCCGCAGATCGAGTAGGCCGACTCAGAACCCATCAGCTTCACGCCATTGGCCGAACCCTGCTGACAGAATCGCAACGTGGCCTCCTGCTGATCGTTGACCAGCCACCAGACGAAGACCTTCTGGCGCTTGACGATTTCGCCCGGCCGCGCCTTGGTAAGATCGATGTAGAGCGCGAACAACTGCTCCAGCCGGTCGAGGTAGATGTGCGTGAGTTCGTGCGCGCCGACGATGCGCTTCTCGACTTTGAGGCTGTCGATCTCCCAGACCAGCGTGAAGTGCGTCGAGACGGCCTTGCGCAGCGTGCGCCCCATCTGCGCGTCGTACTTCTCGACTTCGGCGCGCAGACTGGGCAGCGTTGCGATCTTGGCCGCGAGCGCCCGGCCGGACTCCGGATTGTCGCAGTCCTTGCAGTCGCTGAAACCCGTGCCCTTGCAGATCGGGCAATCCGCGACGTAACTGCAAAACAGCGCGCTCTTCTCCCAGACGCAGGCTTCCTTGGGATGCTCGCTGCAGGGAACCGTGCCGGTGGACTTGCAGATCTTGCAGTCCACTGCCGCAGGCGCTTTCGCGGGTGGCGGAGTCTGAAGCGCGATGTTCGCGTGGGCGGCTCGCGTGATGCACGGCAGCGCGAAGAGCAGCGCTGCGCACAAGACCCTGCAAAACTTGGCGCTCGGCGACATGTTCAGAGCAACTCCTCCACGATCTGACGCTTGGGATCGAAACCGCGCAACTGGACGCGCGCGGCGATTCCCTCGCCAAGCGCGGCGCGCGGGGCGAGCCCGACAAGTTCGCTTTCGCGGATCTTGACGCCGCGCTCGGCGGCGAGCTGCTCGATCTCCTGGTAGGCACGCAGCAGGCCGGTGCGCTGGAAATCGCAAACGTTCATGCTGACCTGGGCGCACTTCAGATCGTCGAGGAAGAAGCCCATGGCCTTGATGCCCGCAAGCCCACCGTCCTTCTCGCGGATCTTTTTCGCGATCTCCTTCGCGACCGCAACGTCCGCGCTCTCGAGGTTGACGTTGTAGGCGATCAGGAACTGGCGCGCGCCGATCACCGTCGCTCCGGCCGAGGGATGCAGCCGCGCGGGCCCGCGATCGGGAGTGCGCGCAGGATCGCTGAGCACGGCGTCGTAGAGTTTCTCGAAGCCGATGTTGCGCACGTCCGGGAGATTTCGGCGCGCCGGTCGCAGAGCGGCTGCCTCGTAGAAGTAGACCGGAATCTCGAGTTCGCGGCCGACGCGCTCGCCTAGAGCGTGGGCGATCTCGACACAGCGCTCGAGCGTCACACCGGCGACCGGCACGAAAGGCACCACATCGGTCGCGCCGATGCGCGGGTGTTCACCGGAGTGCGTGCGCAAGTCGATTTCGCGCGCGGCCGCCCCGATCGCGCGAAACGCGGCTTCGCCGACCGCGAGATCGGAGCCGACGAAGGTGATCACGGCGCGATTGTGTCCTGGGTCCATCGAACGATCGATCACGCGCACGCCGGGCGCCGAGGAAAGCGCCGCGACGATTCGGTCGACGACTTGCGGCCGGCGACCTTCGCTGAAGTTGGGAACGCACTCGACGATCGACATCGATGAATTGTCTTTCTGGGAAAGGGACGACTCAGGGAGCAGGCACGCGCACACGATCTGCGCCGCGAACCACGCGGCCGCCTACGACGACCGCGCGCACGGGACTCGAAGCGAACTCTGCGACCAGCCGGCGCAGGTTGGCGCAAGAGAAGATAACCAGATCGGCGCGTTTGCCCGGCTCGAGCGTGCCAATCTCGTGGCCGCGGCCCAGCGAACAGGCCGGATTCAGTGTCGCCGCGGTCAGGCACTCGGCCGAACTCATCCGGTAGCGCAGCGCAGCCCAGGTCATCACCTGCGCGAGACTCTGTTGCGGACAGCTGCCGGGGTTGTAGTCGGTCGAGATCGCCACGGGCAACCCGGCGTCAATCATGCGCCGCGCAGGCGCTTCGCGCTCGATCCGCAGGTAGAGCGGAACGAGCGGGCAGAGCACCGGCACGACGCCGCTCGCCGCCAGAGCGCGGATGCCGGAATCGCTGACGAACTCGAGGTGATCGGCGGAGCTGACGCGAAGTTCCGCGGCGAGTTCAGCTCCACCCATGCTGGAGAGCTGATCCACGTGCATGCGCAGGCCCAGGCCCAGCGAGCGAGCGCGCTCCATCAGGCGACGCGAGTCGTCGAGATCGAAGACGTGACTCTCCGTGAAAACGTCGGCGTATTCGGCCAGCTTCATTTCAGCGATGCGCGGCAGGCATTCCTCGAGCAGCAAGTCGACATAGGCCGATTTTCGCCCGCGGAATTCCTCGGGGATTTCGTGGGCGCCCAGGAACGTGGTCGCAATGTCGATCGGACCGCGTGCGCGCAAGCTGGCGAGCACTTCGAGTGATTTGAGTTCGGCCTCTAACGAAAGCCCATAGCCGCTCTTGGCTTCGATCGTGGTCGTTCCCAGATCCACGAAGCGCTCCAGACGCGCTTGCACGAGTTCGAGCAGGCGTTGCTTCGTTGCAGCGCGCACGCCGCGCACGCTGGAAAGGATTCCACCGCCCAGTGCGGCGATCTCGACGTAGCTCTTTCCCGCGCTGCGCAACTCGAATTCGTCCTCGCGGCCCTCGGCGAAGACGGGATGCGTGTGCGCATCGACGAAACCGGGCAGGATCAGCCCGCCTTCGGCATCGAGTTCGGCGCGCGCCAAAAATTCGCGCCGCAGCTGTGGGGTGGGCCCCACGGCCAGCACACGGCCGGCATCGACCGCGACGGCCGCGTCGCTCACGGAGCGGATCGCGGCCAGATCCCGTCCGCCGCGCGGCTGGGTGCCCATTGCCGTGCACAATTCCCCGGCGGAGTGGACGAGCAGGTCGATCGCGCGCGGTGCCGGAAGGTTCACCAACCCAGAGTAACCAGCAGCGGCCCCCGACGGACCTTCGGATCGGCCGCCGGCTACCCCACGGCCCGAAGCGGCGCTGCCTTGCGTGGCGTCTCCTGCCGAGCGCAGCCCATGGAATGATTCATGCGCCCGATCAGACGCTGGCGCGCACGGAACATGATCATCTTCATGTTGGAGGCGCCCACCGCGAGCCGCTCGCCAGCCTGCGCGTAGCTGAGCCGCTCCAGTTCCACGAGAGCGAGCGCGGCTTGGTCGCGTGCGGCAAGGCCCGCGTAGGCCCGGGCGTAGTGGTCCAGGAAAAGAACCCAGGTCAGTGCGAGCCGGCGCTGCTCTTCTTCTTCGTCGAGCCGGAGCGCGGGTTCGGAGCGCGGGGCCGTGGGCTCCGCTCTGGCATCGAGTTTATGCTGATCGGGTCGCCGCGGCACCTGAGAGCGGGCACGGCGCAGCGCGTTCGAGGCGATCGTCCGCACCCAGACACGAAAACTGTCCGGCCGCTCGTCACGGAAGCGAGTGGAGTACTGGTAGACGTTTACGAACGTATCCTGCAGCACTTCCAACGGATCGATTCCGCTGCGCCGCTGCCCCATCAGGCGGCGCAACCAGTCGACCACGGCTTGCGACGTGCGCTGGTAAAGGGTCTCGAAACACTCCGAATCGTGGGTGTCGCGGAACAGCGCCATCAGCGCCGTGTCGATCCGCTCGGAACAGGTGCTCGGAGCTTCTCCCGGCCGGCCCTCGAGCAGCACACCCCGGGAAAGCAGGGCGCGGCCGATCGTGGCAGGCAGGGCCAGGCCCGTAATGGAACGCGAATGACACCCAGGTACGGCGCGGAGAGTGATGGCCATGGCATGTGGGATGCAGAGTGCGTGCCCGACTGAGCTCCAGGCTTCAAATATTATCCTAACATATTTATTTACAGGTAGTTATGATCTGTTGTGCCGGCACCGCACGGCCCGAAGCAAGCCCCATGGGGCCGGAAACTGACACGACCTCGTAACTGTCATTCCGTTTTTGCGCGATTTCGTAACACTTTCCGCCCTACGACCAGGGCCTGCTGCCCAGCGCCCCCGCTCCCGCCCTATAATTGCCGACCCCAAGGCTTGGCTCTCCGCAAGCCGGCCGCTTTTCGAATCGCATTGAACCCCGTTCCATTGTTCCTGTCCGTCGTCGGAACGTCCGACGTCGATCTGCCTCAGCTCGAATTCCATGCCCTGGCCGGGGCACTGGTTGCGCTGATCTTCTCTGCCGCCTTCGCCGCACTGCGACGATCGCTGGGGCAGACACCCGCCGGGCGGGTGCTCGAGTCCGAGCAGGACCCTGCGCGGCGCGCCATGTTGCGCGAGCGGATGGAACGAGCTCGTCAATTGACCACCTCGGCCAGCATGTTCGAAACCGCGAGCGCGGCGCTCTTCGCAACGCTGATCGTGCGCTGGTTCTCGGAAAGCCATCAGGTGACCTGGGGGGTGACGCTCGCCTCGCTTGCAATCACGGTGCCCTGCCTGTGGATCTCGACCCAAGCCTTGGCCCAAGCGCTGGCTTCCAGTTGGGGCGACAGCATCGTCCGTCGCTTCCTGCCCGCCTTTCACTGGCTGCAGTGGCCAATCGCGGCGTTGGCGCTCGGACTCGACGCGGTGCGCAAAGGCATGATCCGGCTGTTCGGCCAGGGCGCCGATCCGGAGGACGCGCGTGAGACGGTCGCCGGTCTGCGCGAAGTCGTAGCCGACACCGAAGCCTCGGGGCCGCTGGATGCCACGGAACGCGAACTGATCGGCAACATCATGGATGTGCGCGAGGTCGACATCGCCGCGGTCATGACGCCTAGGACTTCGATCCAGGCGATCGACGTTGACACGCCCCTGGCGGAGGCGGCGCGCATCGCTTCCGAATCAGGCTACACACGCCTGCCGGTCTTCGAAGGCAAGCTCGACGCCGTGATCGGCACGATTTCGGCGCGCGATTTGATGACCGCACTCGTCGACACCAGCGCCATGGAGCGCTCTTTGCGCTCGCTATTGCGGCCCGCATACTTTGTACCGGAGACCAAGCTCGTGTCGGAGCTGCTGAAGGAATTCCGCCGCGAAAAAATCAAGCTGGCCGTCGTGCTTGATGAGTACGGCGGCACGGCGGGGCTGGTCACACTGGGCGACGTGCTCGGCGAAATCGTTGGAGAATTGCGTGACGAGTCGGACGAAGAGGCGCCGAGCCCGCTGAAGCACCTGCCCGGCGGGGTGGTTGAGATCGATGCCGCACTGCATGTCAGCGAAGTCAACGAATTGATCGAACTCGACATTCCCGAAACCGCCGACTACGAGACGCTTGGGGGGTTCGTGCTGGCCGAATTCGGTCGTTTCCCGCTGCGCGGCGAGTCCTTCACGCGCAACGGAAGTGAGTTCCAAGTGTCCGAGGTGACGGACCGACGAGTATTGAGAGTGAGAGTCAGGAGCCTGGCTCCCTCCTGAACTGTTGCCGTCGGTCGCGTCACCCAATCCTCGTCCCTCTCGACGCCGACCCCGTTGTGAACTGCGGTCCCCGCCAGTACGGTGCCAGGCACCTCTCCACCCTTTTGCGTCCGAGCAAAGGCGCTGTGAATGCAACGGCCACGTCGAGCTGAGCCGGCAACGGCGCTGTGAAACGCAAGGCGGGCAAAAGTTTGGATAGGAGCCAGGCACCATGCGCCGCATCGACCATGCCCTGATCCTGCGACGATTCCGCTTCGGCGAGTCGTCGCTCGTCATCCACGTCGCCACCCGCAGTCACGGCCGCGTGCACCTGCTTGCCAAGGGCGCCTATCGCCCCAGCGCGCGCTTTTATGCCGCGCTC
>JAYUOR010000852.1:0-5798 GCA_043760765.1 Planctomycetota bacterium
ACGCTGCGCTTTGGCTGCAACGATTTCGGCGGGACGATGCTCGAGGAGAACGTCGTTTCCGCGGCGGGTTGCCTGCACCTCGAGCCGATCCAGAACATAGAACGCGTGATCGAGCGCGCGGGCTTCTTGCCGCTGCAGCGCAATTCCTGGTACGGCATCGTCGATCCGCGCCATAAAGCGCTGCGGCGCGGACCGTCGTCGCGCGAAGAGGCGGCAACGCACCGCGCGTTCGTTGGAAGCGGGGGTGCGCGGTGATCGCGGCTCGGCCTGCCGGATTGGATCTGCGCCTGCTCGCCGCGACGGCGGGACTCGAGTCGGTGGCGGCCAAGGTTTTCGCCGGCGAGCGACTGTCGCGCGAGGACGGGCTTGCGCTGTATCGCTCGCCACATCTGCACGTAGTCGGATTGCTGGCCAACCATGTGCGCGAGCGGCTGCACGGCGATCTGGCGTACTTCAACGTCAATCAACACGTCAACTACACGAATCTGTGCAACAAGCTGTGCCGCTTCTGCGCGTTCCAACGCCTGCCCGGTCAGGACGGCGCGTATCAGATGACGCCCGAACAGGCGGCACAAAAGGTCCGCGAGCAACTCGGCGAGCCGGTGACCGAAGTGCACATGGTCGCGGGTGTCTGGCCGAAGATCCCGTACTCGTATTACATCGAGCTGCTGCACGCGGTGAAGGCGGCGCGGCCTTCGATCCACATCAAGGCCTTCACGATGGTCGAGCTCGATCAGATCGCGAAGGTGGCGAAGAAGCCGCTCGAAGAAGTCTTGCCGGAGTTGATTGCCGCGGGGCTCGGCTCGGTTCCTGGCGGAGGCGCTGAGGTGTTTTCCGAGCGCGTGCGGCAGGAGACCTATCACCTCAAACTTTCGGGCGAGCAGTGGCTCGACACAGCGCGCAAGGTGCACCATGCCGGGCTGCGCTCCAATTGCACGATGCTGCACGGCCACATCGAGACTATCGAAGAACGCGTCGATCACCTCGACCGGCTGCGGCTTTTGCAGGACGAGACACACGGATTCCAGACCTACATCCCGCTCTCGTTCCACCCGGAGAACAGCGAGATGGCTGATGTGCCCGGCCCCACGGCCGTCGATGAGTTGCGCGAACTCGCCGTGGGACGCCTGATGCTCGACAACATCCCGCACATCAAGGCCTATTGGATCCTGATGGACATTCCGGTCGCGCAGGTCGCGCTGTCCTACGGCGCCGACGACGTCGATGGGACCGTAGTCGAGGAACGTATCTATCACGACGCCGGAGCGACGACTCCCCAGCACGTGCGGCGCAGCGAACTCGTGCAGTGGATCCGCGATGCGGGTCGCGTGCCGGTGGAGCGCGACACGCTGTACAACGTGGTCTGGTCGGGAGATCCAGTGCGCGCACCCGTCGGCAAGCCCGCTCCGGTCGTGGGCGCGCTCGCCGCCCCGCAGTAAGCCGGGTTCACTCGAGCGTCCACGAGCGCGCGACGCCTGTGGAAAGGTCTTCGTGTTCGACCCGCCATCCGCCGGAAATCGAATCCGAGCGTTGGATGAAACCAAGCTGCGGACGGCCGTAGGGCGCGCCCAATCCGCCGACATTCATGCACAGCGCTCGGCCGAGGATCAGAGCGCCTGGCGATTCGTGGATGTGGCCGCAGACGTAGACGCCTGTGTGACGCAGTGCGAGTTCGCGCAGCGCCTGGCTGCCGACGTGCTTGCCGCTCGGCACGAGATCGAGATCAGTGTCCGCCGGCGGGGTGTGGCACAGCAGGATGTCGCACTCGGGAATCGTGCGGGCACGGATGTCGTTTTCGCTCCATTCGTAGGCAAAACCAAAGCGCCTCGGACCCGCGCCGCCGACTCCGGAGACGCGCAGGCCGGCGATCGTGGCGCTGGAAAAATCGACGTTGCCTTCACCGGGAAGCCTGGGCAGGTCATGGTTTCCGGGAACCCACCGGTAAGGCAATGAGGGTGCGCCCACGGCGGAGAAGACTCGCTCGACGCTCTTCATGTAGAAGAAATCCGCCTGGCCGAGAACACTCAACCGTCGCCCACCGGCGCCGATATCCCCCACCAGGAGAATTCCGTCGACGGCGTCGCGAGCGATGCGATCCAGAACCCGCGCCAGATGAATGTAGTGCGCGTGGATGTCGCCGATGACCGCGAGGCGGACTCCAGCGCGCGAAGCGGTGGCCATGGACATCGATTCTGCATCCAATTCATTCCAAGCGCAGCTCGGTTGTGCCGATCTCTTTTCCGTTGAGGCTGAAAACCCGGCGGCGGCCGCCGAGCCGGCCGATTTCGTAGTCGCCTGAAACGAGTCCAAAGATCTCGAAGCCGCCCCGCTCATCGGTCGAAATCGACAAACCCTCCGCCACGGCGCGTACCCAGCCGGCGTCGGCTCCCGACGGCGTCACGATCACGCTCAGGCGAGATCCTGCGACACCATCGATCCACGCTTGCCCGTGGACGCGCGGAAAGCGCACGTCGAATTCGATCGCTTGCGCCGCGGCCGCTGACGGGTTCGCTTCGAGGTCGCGCATGGCAACGAACCCGCGACTGGAATCGACGCTGGAGCCGCCGACGTAGAGCCGCGCCTTCGCGCCGGACGTGTCATGAAATTCAAACTTCCCGTTCAGATCGATCACGGCAAACTGACTTGGCGCGGGCTCGCCCTCGATCCACAGCGCAGCGCGCATCGTGTTGAATTCGACACCGGCGGGCAGCAGCACCCGGCCCTTGCATGTGGGCTGCACGGGATCCACGCCGTAGCGCAATTCGATGTCGCTCACTTCGCCGTCGCGAACTTCTAGGCTCTGCACTGCGACTTCGGCGCAGACGCTCTGACCGGCAGTCTGGCGCTCGAGTACCTGCAGCGCGACGCGCACACGTCCTGGCACAAGTCCGCCCAGCTCGAAGCCGTGCTGCTCGTCGAGCGTCAGCACCGTGGTGGATCCTGAACCGGTGACGAGCACTCCGTTCAAGAGACCTGCCGCGAGCACCTCCTCTGAGGTCACGACCCGGCCTCGCAGGCTCGCACGACGCTTCATTGGGAACGTGACACCCGGCCGGCAAGGCATGGGCTCACTCAAGGCCAGTCCGTGGGACGGGCAGAAGGCGGCGAGTTGCACGAGATCCGGACCGCGCAAATCCAGTTCGAATCCGCCAGCTTCGTCGCTGGTAGCGATGAGTCCAGCCAGCGGCTCGGCGCCCTGCAAGGTGTTCCCGTGGACCCACAGGTCACCGAGTTGCGTGCCCAGCGCGACCGCGATCACGCGCACATTCTTCAGTGGCTGCTGCGTGCCCGCTTCCACGACGCGTCCGCCAAGGGAAAGTCCGGTCGGCTTCGAAGGGCTGAGTCCTATGTCGCCGAGCTCGATACCGACGCGGCCGTCGTATTCGATCCAGGGCGTGGTGAAGGGCAGATGGCCATCGGCTTCGATACGCACTGCGCTCGAACGGCCCAAGAATCCTCCGCAGCCGATCGAAAATCGCCCGGACTCCAAGGGCATCTCGCGCGGGCCGAAGTCGCCCTCGAAGGGCGAGCCACCGAGTTCACCGCGCACGCTCCACGAGAACCTCGCGCTTGCCAGCGCAAGCCCGGTCTGGAGATCGAGCACGCGCCCAGACCACGGTCCCTCGCATTCGATCGGGAGTTCGACCTGCAGCACATGTTGCGTCGCGCGGAATTCGAAATGCACCGGCGGCGAAGTCCAGTTGTCTTCCGCGCTGCGAAGGACGTAGCGGCCGGGTGTGAAGTTGCGCAGACTCAGCACGTCTCGAATCGACAGCTCGAGCGGCGACCCGCCGCCTTCGTCCTCGATCCGAATCGTCAGCCGAGAAATCGGAGTGCAGGAGCTGCGCAGGTGAACGGCGAGTTCAGCTGAATTGCCCGCGGCGGCGGATCGTTCGGTCAGCACGGGCGGCAACTCGCCGATCGCTAGACCTGGACGATCGGCCGCGGAAACTTGGCGCTCGACGCCCAGTTCCAAATCGCTGCGAGTTTCGTGTTCGGCCGCGCGCGCCAGCAGCCATCCAAGGCCGAGCAGCACCACGAGGGAAAAAAGGCAGGCTTGCTTGGGGCGCGACATCGTGCAAAGAAGAGGAGCATTGGCCCAAGGCACGCAGATGCCTCGATGGAAAGACCGGCGCGCACGCCTGCGTTCGTGCGCGGTGAAATCCGCAGCGCCACCCGCGCGCCCCTCACGGAAGCGCGCGGGGGCAGCGCTGCCCGCGCAGAATCAGCAGTACGGGTTGTCGCCGTACTTGGTGTTGGCGCCCGTGGCGTTGCATTGCCACAGGCCGAAAATGCCGCCGCGCGTGCAGGTGTAGTGGTACTCCATCCAGATGCAGCTGCCCGGCGCGACCGACGGCGCCGTGACACATGCGGACGTGCTCTGTCCGGTGCTGAAGCTGCCCACCGGTGCACCACCGACCGCGACACTGACCGTCGAAGAGTGACAAAGCGTGATGCTCATCGCCGTCGGCGCCTCGCAGTCGACACACATCAGCGGCCCCTGACCAACGCCTTGCACACAGACCGCGGGCTGCTGCGGCTTTGCGTCAGCGTGGGCTGCGCGAGCGAACGAATGGGCCGAGGCCACGAACAACACTGCGCCCAGGGCGCTGAGGATCTTCATTTTCACGGGAAACTCCTTGTTGGGCTTGAGCAGTCCGGCGACTGCGAGCACCACGACGAGAGACGGCGAGACCAGGAAATCGCGGCGCACTGGCGGCGCCACACCAACAACGACTCGCCTCGCAGCTCCTCGCGGCCGGAATTCTCGAAAATCCGTCGCAAGTCTTTTGCTGCCGCAAGGGTCCCTAATCCGCTATGTTCGCGCGCCAGCGACGCCCAAAGTCGGGGCCCACGATGAAGAAACTGCGCGTTCTAGTCCTCATGCACGAGGATCTCGTGCCCCCGGTGTCGATCGAGGGCCTGAGCAAAAAAGAGTTCCAGCCCTTCCGCACCGAATGGCATGTGATCGAGGGTCTGCGCGGACTCGGCCATGACGTCAGCCAGATCGGCGTGCACGACGATCTGCGACCGCTGCGCGAAGCGATCGAGACGATTCAGCCGCACGTGGTCTTCAATGTGCTCGAGGAATTCCACGGCGTGACGATGTACGGACAGGCCGTGATCAGTTTCATCGAACTGCTGCGCTCGCCCTACACCGGCGCGAATCCGCGCGGCCTGATGCTGGCGCACGACAAGGTGCTGACGAAGAAGATCCTCGCTTACCAACGCCTGCCGATCCCACGTTTCGCGGTCTTTCCGCTGGGCAAGAAAGCGCGGCTCGGCCGCCGGCTGGGCTTGCCGTTGCTCGTGAAATCAACTTTCGAGAGCGCCTCGCTCGGTATTTCGCAGGCCTCGATCGTGCGTTCGGAGGAAAAATTGGCCGAGCGCGTCGCCTTCATGCACGAGACCTTCGGCACGGACGTCATGGCCGAGGAATACATCGAAGGCCGCGAGTTCTACCTGGGCGTGATCGGCAACTCGCGCCTGGAGACATTTCCCTTGTGGGAGCTGCGTTTCACCGAGTGGGATCCGGACGTGCCGCGCATCGCCACGGCCCGCGTGAAATGGGACACGGAGTTCCAGCGCCGGCACGGGATCGTCAGCGGCGCCGCGCAGGATCTTCCCAGCGGCGTCGAACGCGAGATCCAGCGCGTGACCAAACTCGCCTACCACGCGCTCGGCCTGTCGGGTTACGCGCGCGCGGATTGGCGGCTTTCGCCCGACGGCAAGGTGCACCTGCTCGAAATCAACGCCAATCCCGATCTGTGCATCGACGAGGACTTCGCCGCCTCGGC
>JAYUOR010000853.1:0-5797 GCA_043760765.1 Planctomycetota bacterium
ATCCCCCGAATGCCCCTCGTCGTAGCCGCGGAAAACTTCGAACCCGGACGACAGCACGAACGGCTCCACCTTCGCCTCCTTCGGCGGCCACGCGTCGAAGCTGCGCCAGACGTTTGCGCCGCTGTCGAACACATTGGCCTCCGCCGGCGCGGCGACTTTGGCGCCGTGCAAGTAGTGCTCGAAGAACGCGAGCTCCATGTCCTGGCGATAGCGCACGCCCGTTTTCTCGCCAAAGCGCGCATTGCCAAGCCGATCGCCGTCGCTGCGCGACCAGCCGCCGTGGGCCCATGGGCCCATCACCAGCACGTTGTAGATGCCGGGGTTCTGCTGCTCGATCGCGCGATAGGTGTTGAGCGCGCCGTACAGATCCTCCGCGTCGAACCAGCCGCCGACGGTCATGACTGCGGGTGCTACGTGCTTCAAGTGCGGCAAGAGATTGCGCGCGCTCCAATATTCGTCGTAGTTCGGATGCGCGACGATGTCGTTCCACAGCGCGACTTCATTGTGGAACCATTTCTCGTTGACGTTGGCCATCGAACCGAGCTCGAGGAAGAAGCGATATCCATCCGGTGTGCCGTGCTCCAGCTTGAACGAGCGTTCTTGCGTCGGTGCGGGCCGCGGACGGCCGAAGCCGGCCAGGAAGTTGAAGGCATGCGGCAGGAAAAGCGCGCCGTTGTGGTGGAAGTCGTCGTACCACCAGTCGGCGATCGGGGCCTGCGGCGAAACGGCTTTCAACGCGGGATGCGCGTCGATCATTCCGGCCGAGGCATAGAAACCAGGATAACTGATGCCCCACATGCCGACGTTGCCGCTGTTGCCGGGAATGTTCTTGACCAGCCAGTCGACGGTGTCGAAGGCGTCGCTCGCTTCGTCGATTTGCGACGGCTTGGACTTGCCCTCGATGTGCGGGCGCATGTCGACGAAGCTGCCTTCGCTCATATACGCGCCGCGCACGTCCTGGGAGACGAAGGCGTAACCCTTGTCGAGAAAAAGTTTGCTCGGGCCGAGACTCTCGGCGAAGACCTTCTCGCCGTAGGGTGAACACGAGTAGGGCGTGCGCTTGAGCAGGATCGGGAACTTCTCGGCCGAATTCCTGGGCGTGTAGATGCTCGTGAACAACTTCACGCCGTCGCGCATCGGAACGAGCACCTCGCGCTTGTCGAAGTGCGCCGGAATCCAGTCCTTGCCGAAGGGCTCCTGCGCCGCGCAGCGGTTCGCGAGTCCAAGCGGAACAAAGGCCAGGACGCAGAAGAGCCAGAGTGTGCGCATGGCCGCGCATGCTAAGGAATCGATCCGTCCAAAGGTGCCCGGTGATTCGCCAGCGTCTATTACCTGGCCATTGCAGGCTCTCCCGGCGCGCCCTTGCACTTGACGTCGAGGCCATGGCTTGCGAAGTTCGTGTAATAAACGCCGGTGAATCACCGGGCACCTATGAAACCGACACCTCCAGGCTGGCCGCGCGTTGCGAGCGCGCTGTATTACCAGGATGCGGGCGCGGCCATCGATTGGCTGTGCAAGGCGTTTGGATTCCAGGTCCGGATCAAAATCGACGGGCCGGGCGGCAGTGTCGAGCATTCGGAACTCGAGCTTGCCGATGGCTTGATCATGGTCGGCAGCGCGGAGGTCAAACGCGCGTGGAGCAAGAGCCCGAAAACGTTGCAGGGCGCCAACACGCAGAGTTTGATGGCCTACATCGACGACGTCGAAGCGCACTTCACGCACGCGCGCGCGGCCGGCGCGAAAATTGTTTCGGAACCGAAGACCGTCGACTACGGCGAAGAGTATTGGAGCGACCGCGGCTACGAGTGCATCGACCCCGAAGGTCATCACTGGTGGTTCATCCAGCGCCTGCGCAATCCCAAGCCGAAAGCCTGAGCGCAGCGCCGTCACCCCGAGCGCAGCGCCGTCACGACGGTGGCTTCAATTCGATCTGCACCATCATGTGCTGCTCGTCGAGCACGGCGCTGACCGGCTGGCCGATGCGCGTCCAGATGCCGAGCCGGTCGTCGGTGCACTGCTCGAGCCAGACCTCGTAGGTTCCAAAGGCCAGGCCGTTCAGCCAGGCGCCCGTGCTCTCGCGCCCGTCGGGTTCCAATTCTTCCTGCGTCAAGTTCCGCGCAGAACCCTGCGGCACGACGCCCACTTGCCAACGCGACTCGGCCTGTTGCTTCGTGATCTGGACATTGACCAGGAGCGAGCCCGATTCGCCGACGACGAGGCGCAGGAACGGCATGCTCGTGTCGTGCAGCCGAGTCATGCGCCCGAAGGATCCCGAGGCCTCCAGCACGATTTCGCCGGCCGGCAGTCCGTCGAGGCGGTAGCGCCCCGCGCCGAGCAGCGCGGCGCTTTGCAACGGCGGCCCGTTGGAACGCAAACTGATTCGCGCGCGACCCTCGAACAGCGAGCCGTCGCGCTCTACGAGCTCGACTTCGACGGAGCGCGGCAATTCGAGCCTGATCTCGACGGTTTCCGAACGGATCGGCTGGAGCCTGACGAACTTCGGCGCGAAGCCCTCGGCCATCGCGAGCACCGTGCAGCGACCGCCGCATATCGACTTGATTTCGACCTCGCCGTGCTTGTCGAGGGACTGGCCTTGGAAGCGCGACGAACCGCCTTGATCGTAGACGTAGACGCGGGCGACCTGCGCCGGCGTGCCGTCAGGAAAAAGCACGCGCACGCGCACGTCCTTGCCCACTTCGTCGAAGCGCAACTCGACCTTGCGGTGTTCTCCTTGCGCGAGCGGCGGAATCTCGACTTCCGACACGATTCTGGTGCCACTCTTCAGCGCGGCCTGCAGCGGCTGTGCTGGCAGCAGCCCCGAAATCCTGCAGTGACCTGACTTCTTGGCCGCGCATTCGAACGTCGTGGTTCCGTCGCCGCTCGAAGAGCTCATGCTGCCGCCGAGGGTGCGCAGGCTCTGCGGGCCGTCGCTGTCTTCATCGACAAAGATCGGAGTTGTGCCCCGCACTTCGACGCTCAGTTGGTTCTCGTTGTCGCTCATCCCCGGGACTTCGAATTCGAGCGTGCAGACGCCGTTCAGCGTCGCGACGATCTCGCTCGCGTCGGCGGGTGCGAGGAAGCGCGCGCTCTGATATTCGAACGCTTCCACCGCGATCGTGGCATCGTTCTGATTGACCCTGATCGTTACGCGGCCGGTCGCATCACTGCGATCCTCCGAGCGCTGCGACGGCTCGGGCCAGGGATAGGCCTGCGCACTGGGGATCGGACGGCCAAGCGTGTCCTGCACGAGCACCGCGACCTCGCGCGTTCCGAGCGTAGCCAGATCGCCCAGGTCCCACACGCCGTGCATCACGCGCGGCGCAGTGAATTCGAATGCATTCGAACCGCCGCCGTCCGCTTCCGCGACCGTCACGGTCAGCCTGTCGAACGGCTCCTGCGAAAGGACTTTCACCATGCGACCATCCGGGCCGGCGTGGTCTCCCGTGGTGGTAGAATTCGAACTGTTCGCCGTTTTGGTCTCGCGCTTCAGATAGACGGATGCAGTCGGCAAAGCCGCACCCAGTGGATTGACGACGCGTAAACGCAGGCTCAGACCGGAGACAAGTCGCAACACGAGGTCGCTTTTGGGCGCCGGGACGTTCACGCGGCGGCCGTCGTGCTCGTTGTGGGCGCCTTCGATCAGGTAGGGGCCGCTCCACTGCAGGGCTCCGCCGGCCTCGGGCGGCAAGCCGCGGAAGGCGAACATGCCGCCGGCGTCAGTTGTCGCGTGCGGGTTGAGCGGCCTGACTGGCGGTTTGCTGCCCTGCGCGTCCAAGGCCCTCAGGATCTCCGCCGGAAGCACGGCCGGGCCGCCCCTCTGCGATGACTTGATCCAGCTCAATTCAATCGGATCGAGCGGCGCGCCGCCGTCGATGCTCACCGATCCGGCGACGATGGATCCTTCGGGCAAACTGATCGTGCGTCGGCCCGCCGACAGTTCGATCTCGCCGCGCAACACGTACCAGCCCGGGACCCGCAGCGCATATTCGGCGGCGCCCTCTGTCGCCGCGAATGTCGCGCGGCCCTGCGCGTCCGTGAATGCCTGACCGAACACATTCTTGTCGTTGAAGAGCACCAGGTTCGCGTCGGCGAAGGCGAGGTTCGCCGCGTCGAGCACGAGCACCTCGAGCAACTTGGCATCGACTTTGGAGCGTTGCGTGGTCGAATTTTCGCGTGCCGTCGAACCATCGAGAGGCGTGGGGACTTCGACCGCCTCGGATGACCGCAGCGAGGCGCCTTGCCGATCCGCCTCAAGTTGTTCGCGCGACTCTAGCTCGGCGACGATCGCGCGCCGCCGCGATTGGAATTGCAGGAGCACGACCGCTGCCAGGCCAAGGCCCAGCGCGAGCACAATCAAGAGCAGCGGCGAGATGCGTCCAGATTTCATGGCGAGCCTTTCGCGGGGGCAAGCATAGACAGCGCGGGCTCGTTCGCGATACTCGAGCCTAACGAGGCCTCAGTCCTTCGGTGGCAAGTCCAGCGACGGCGGGTCCTTTTCGAGCAGAGGATCGAGCGCGACGAAACGCGCGAAAGTTCCGTCGCCTTCCCAGCGCAGGGAGTCCGGCAGAGCCGGCAGTTCTTCGACTTTCGCCGGATAGTGCCCATGTTCGAGGCGAAAAGAAGCAGCGGCGAGCGCGGCCCGGGCCAGCTCGAGTTCACAAGCTCCGCGCCGCAGCGGAATCCAGATGCTCGTGAGCTTGGGCGCCAGATACGGCGCGAAGAGACCGTCCTTGTACAGGTTAGCGCTGCGCGAGGCGGACTCTGTCTCGCTGCTCGCGGCGAACTGCGCAGGGCTCAGCTCGCCGGCCTCCGCGCAGCGCGCCATGACTCGCCGATAGCCTGCGAGTTGATCGTCGAAGTAGAAGCGCAGCGCGAGATCCCGACCGGGGCGAAGAAGTCGTTCGATCCCTTGGGAACTCAGCGACTCGAGCACGTTCGGATCCCTTGCCAGTGCGCGAGCGAGGTAGCTCAGCATGTAGCTCTCTTCCAGGGCCGTGCCATTTCGGAAGCCATCCGAGAGCGACGTCGCAGGCGGAAACGTGATCTTCGCCAGGTCCTCTGCGCGCAGCGCCGGCGCCGCGAGGATCCGCGGCAGGACGCTGAGCGCCTGCTCGCGGGCCAGGTTGGCGGCGAGCCCGGTGATCATCAACCGCGTCTCTTCAAGGTGCGCCGAAAGTCGAAGTCCGGCCTGAACATCCGCCAGCGCTCCTGTGAGATCGCCGTCCGCCGTTCGCAGGCGCGCATCGAGGACGAGCCCGCGTCCGAGGCTGATCATCATCGCGATCGGCGGCAGCGGGGAGAGAGAGTGTTCGTCCGCGCTCTCGAAGACGCAGCGCGGAAGGGCCGTCGCCGTCCGCAATTCTCCTAACGCGCTCGCCCTTGTCGCGCAGGATGAAGCTGCCGAATCCTGAAATCTTGACGTTCTGGCCTTCGCTGAGCGCGTGGCACATGTGGAACAGAACGCGCTCGACCACGCTGGCGCTTTCGGCGCGCGACAGGCCGAGGCGGTTGTGGACCACGTCGGCAAGATCCGCCCGGGTCAATGTGCCCCCATGTAACGCCGTTGAACGTGCGAGCCCCGCGTCCGCCATGTCTATCACTCCGCCCCCGTTTTCGATTCGTTTCGTACCCGATACGCGGCCCGATTCCAACCCAAGCTAACTCAAAGCCAGCGTGTCGGCAATGCGACTTTTGCCATTATTTCCAGTCGGTTCAGTAACGGACCGCGGCGGCACCCCAGGTGAAGCCGCCGCCCATCGCTTCGAAAGTCCGGCCTGAACATCCGCCAGCGCTCCTG
>JAYUOR010000854.1:0-5794 GCA_043760765.1 Planctomycetota bacterium
GCTCCCCCGGCCGAACCGGGCACTCTGGTGCGCCTGAGAGCAGCAGCCGCCGCGGTCGGTGTGGACGAGCAGGAGCTCAAGCGCAGGGCGGCCGCCGCCGGCGTAAAAATTCACACGGTCGTTCGCGCCGGTGAAGCGCAGGCCGCGCTCGATCTCGACGATGTCTGGCGCTTGCGCAGCGACAGCGGGGCGGCCGAGCCGGAGGAAGTGCACGCCAGCGGAGTCGAAGTCTCGCGCCTGGCCTCGCGCCTGGAGAAGGAGTCCGCTGAGCACCGTGCCCGCCACGCCGAAGCGCTTGAAAAATCGCGGCAACTTGAAGAGAGCATGCGCGCCGGCGAGCAGACCCTGCGCACGGAGAAATCCCGCCAGGCGCAACTCGAGAGTCAGCTCTCCGAGAGCGCGCGCACGCTGGCGGAGACACAGCGATCCTTGATGGAACTGCGCGCCTCTCAGGCGGCGCGCGAACGCGAGTTCAAACTTGCGCTCGAGGAGGAACGGAAAAATTCCGCGGCCGCGGCCCAGACGATCGAAGCCGCCAAAGCACAGACCGAATCCGCGACGAGCGCGCGTGCACAGTTCGAGAAGCGCCTCGAGCAGGCGCTGCTCGCGCAGACCGGACTCAAGGACGAACTGAGCGCCGCGAAACGCGAGACCGAAAAAATCGCCAAGGAAGTGGCCGAGGTCAAGCTGCTGCGCAATCGGCTCGCGGAAGTCGAAGGCACGATCGCCAAACTGAACGCGAGTCTCTCGAACGCACAGGACGAGGCCAAGACCGCGCGCGAAATCGCCGCTGCAAAAGAAGTCGCGAGCGCGCGCCTCGAAATCGAATGCAAGCGCCTTGCGCCGTTCGAGAAACGGCTCGGCGAGGAGCAGGAAAGGGCCAAACAGGCGGCCAACCTGGTCCATGTGGAATTCGCCAAGGAGCTATCACGCCGCGAAGCCCTCGAAGCCAAGCAGCAGAGCACGCACGATGCCAAGCTGAAGGAGCTCCAGGCACAGCTGGCCAAAGCGGACGCCGCACGCGGCATTTTCGAGCGCGAACTCGCCACCGCACGCGCCGAGTCGGAGAAAATGGAGGAAGACTGCACGCGTGCGACGCTCGATCGCGAGCGCCTGAAGCAGCGCGCCGACGCGCTCTCAGGGCAACTGGCCACAGCCGTGGAAGCCGAGCGAGCCATTCAGCGCTACGCCGATCGCAAGGAAACGGAACTCGCGGCCTTGCGCGCGGAAATCAAGAAGGCCTGAGCAGCGCTATTCGCGCCAGCGGGCGAGGCCCACTGGTTACTTGCGAGCGTAAGTCTTCAACACCCACGCGCTCCAAGCCGCTTCGCATTCCTCAGGCGTGCGGCCGAACCCAGCCGCCAGGCCGGCCGTGGCGCGCGCGACTTGAGTCTTGGTCAACTCGTCCTTGGGTGCGGTCACGAGCAGGACGCTGACCGGCATCAAGAAAGCGCGCAGGTTCGCCTCCTTTTGCTGCAACATCCAATCGACACGCGACCAGCACAGCATGTGCGCCTGCGGCGTCAGTTGCGGCCAGTCGAGTGTCCCGAGCATTTCGCGCCAAGGGTACGCAAACTTGTTCTCCACCAGCCCGCGCACGCGCGGCTGCCACTCGTGCAAATTGTCGTCGAGAAAACGGGTCGTGCCGCTCGCGTAGTAGGTGAAGCGTTCGTCGATGCGGCGCGAGAACCAATGGCCGAGCCCGAGGTCAAACCACAACGGCGTGGCCCAATGACAGTCGCGCAATCCGTCGAGCAGGTTGCAGACGACACCCTCGGCCAGCGCGCAATGCAAGGCGATGTCGAACTCGTATCCGTTCTCGCTCAAGGATTCGGCGGAAATCCCGAAGAACATCGCTCCGCCTTCCAACGTGAAACGATGCGAGCCCGATTCTTCGACTTTCGCATAGTGCAGATCGAAGCGCCCCAGCGCGGAGCGTTTTTCCGCCAGCAGCACGACCGGCTTGAGTCGCATGCCGAGAAAGGGGCCGTTGCCCATTTCGTTGGGACCGGCCGCTGCGGGGAAGTCGGAATCCTTGAATCCCGTGCGCGCGCAGAATTCCGCGTAGAGCTTTTCGAGCCGCATCGCGTACAAGTGCAGGCGAATCCATGGATCGAGTTTGCTTACGCGCGCGGCCTTGACTCCAGGAATGCGCTTGGCGAGTTCGACGAGTTCCTTCTCGAGCGCATCGTTCTCGCGTGAATCCGCCTTCGACTTGTAGGTCTGCAGACTCGAGCAGATCTTGAAGTGCGCGGTCTCGGCCCACAAAAGGTCGATGCCACCGAGAACCTCGAGCATGTCCTGGGAGAGAATCGTCGGCGTCAGTGCAAAGGGCCGCAGACTCACGTAACCGGCCTGACGCACGAGGTCATTGTCAGCTTTCGTGTACGGATCGACGGCCTTGAACTTCTCCTCGGGCTGATTGCTGGCGCCTGTCTTGCCGGCCTGCGCTGCAGCGACGCAAGTGATCCACACGCTGGCGAGCACGCACAGGACGAACGGCTGCGCTCGGGACATGGCTTTCATTATGACTGCGGCCACCGGCAATTGCCGATGGCCGCAGCCGTCAGAAACAGGACGCATGGGGCGTCTTGGATTCGTTCACGTTGCGCGTCAGCGAGCGGCCTTCGCGCTACCCGCGCCGACGGCCGGAACTTGCGGATGCTTCAATTCCAGCTTGGAACTCTCGGCAATCTGCGCCTTCGTCGCGGCCATTTCACGCTCCACATCGGCGATCTGCAGATCGATTTTCTGGAGCTTCGGCGAGCCGGCGCCATCGGTCTCGAGCAACTCGTTGCGCTTCATGCGCAGGTCGAGCAGCTTCTCGTCGAACACGTCCAGACGGTCGAGCGACTTCGCCACCAGCTTGAGCACCGGCTGCGGATCGGTCTTGTAGGCTTCGCTGAGCACCAGGCTCATCGCATCCCACAGTTCCGTGCGCGAGGTTTGGCTCTCGAGTTTGAGCTTCATGGATCCGTCGGGCAGCGCGACGAAGAGATGCTCGGGATCGTCGTGGCCGAACAACTCGTAATACGGGTGGTTCTGCTGCAGGACGTCGACCGGAATCTTCACACAGTGGAACCAGGTCGACATCAGGAACGTGCGCTCGTTGCTCGCGCCCTTGGAGAGCAGCGCGTCATCGGTGCCGTTGCAGACCTCGCATTCACGCAGCACCAACAGCGGACGCGGATCGTTTCCGGCCAGCGTCTGGAAAACCGTTTCAGTCGAAAGTGCGCGGCGCATCGGCCTCGCGGCTGTTCCGCTAGTCGCCTGCTCTTCGGCCTTGTAGGTCGGATAGTCCCAGGCGATCTTCAGCAGTGCCTTGGCACTCTGGCCGCGCGCACGTTCGGCCAGCGCAGCCGTCGCTCCGGTCGCGGCTTGCTTACCGCCCGGTGTCGACGGGGTGCCGGCTGCTCCACCTGATCTGCCCGGACCGACCGGTCCGGCTCCCTTGGGGCCCGCGGGGCCCGCATAGGTCGTCTTCTTGGGGCCTCAGCAGCCAGGCGCAGCGTTCGCCGGCGCAGTCGCAGCGGCGAGCAGACCGAGGCTCACCCCGGCCATCCACAATTTCGAAATCTTCATCGCGAAGTCCTTCACTAAGAGAGAGTGACCACTGACGACGTACGAGCGCTTCCTTCGGGCGAAGCCCAAGGCCTGCCCCGCGCTCCGGACGTCAAAAGTACATCTTTGGGGGCCGTCCGTTGCACCTCAAACGGATTTTTTCTGGCGCCGGGTCTGTCCCCGGCCCGCCCGCAGGGCCGGCATCAACGGATCGCCAACCGGAAGGGCGCAATCGGCATCCAATCCCCGCCAGCCTGAATCGAAGGCGTCGCCGCGGCGCCCCAGGCGTAGCGGACCCAGGTCGGCTCGGGAACTTCCGCGCACTGGACAGTCACTTTTCCTGCGGCGACTGCAAGCTGGATCGCCGGATGGAAGTGGCCGTCGGCGCCGCAGAGGTCGAAGGCCGAAGGACCGCAGGCGCTCAGTTCCAGGCCGTTGAAGCTGATGTCGACAAGTGAACCGACTCGACCGGCGGCAGTCGGCAGCGGGGCCGGGCGCATTTCCGCGGAAGACTTGCCGTAAACATCCCGCAAAGCAAACAGCGCCAGGCGCCGGCCGACTTCTTGCTTGTTCTTGGGATGGATGTCCGCTGCGTCGCCGATGTCGACGGTGACCACCATGCCGGTCTTCGCCAGTTTCAGCGCGGCCGTCTGGGCTTCGCGCAGATCGCCGGCGGCACCCGTATCGCCGCCGTACCCATACGGCGCGATTTGCACGAAGTAGAAGGGCAGTTCGCTCGCGAAGTGCGCGCGCCAGTCCAAAATCATTCCCGGGAAGAGCTTGCTGTATTCCTCGGCGCGGCCGACGTTCGACTCGCCCTGATACCAGAGCGCGCCGGCAAACTTGAAGTTGCCTAGCGGCGCGATCATCCCGTTGAACAGCGCCGACGGCGTGTTCGGTCCGACGGCGAAGACCGCAGGCTTGGGAGGAAGTTCGCCGAGCGCGGCGCCGCGTGACATTTTCCATTCGCCCGCGAGCGAAAGTTGCTCCGTTCCGCCGGCGACTCCGATCGTCATCGCCGCGGCTTCGCTGTGAAACCCGCCACCGCCAGCCGTGTCGAGAATCCGCACGGCAATGGACGCGTGACCATTTTTCACGCGCGCCGCATCGAGCTTGTACTTGCGCGGAATGTCCCAGCCCTCGGTGGAGCCGACAGGCTCGCCGTTGAACCAGCTCCAATCGTCGTCATCGATCATGCCCAGGGAAAGCTCGAGCTGCTTGCCCGCCCAGGCCTTCGGGATCTCGACTTCGCGCCGCATCCAGACGATGCCATCAAACGCGGCCAACTCGCCGCTCCAGTTCCCCGGAACCGTGGCCTTACCCCAATGACTGTCGTCGAAGTCCGTGCGCTCGGCGCCCGCGGCAGAAAGCGGATCCTGCTTCGCGAGCGTGCGGCCCCAGACCTTGGCCGCATTGGCGTGCACGGCGGCGTCGGTCGCGGGATCGGCGGCGAAGCGTTGGCAGTCCGCGAGCGTCTGCGCGTATTGAGGGAAAGGCGCGAGCCCCTTCGCACTGGTCCAGGCTTCGGCCGGAGTACCGCCCCAGTCGGACGCGACCGCGCCGATCGGCACGTCGAGATCGTGCTCGAGCCGTTTGGCGAAAAACCAGGCCGTGGCACTGAATTCCTTGACGCTCTTCGCGTTGGCAAGGCTCCAGGATCCGCGCACGTCATCCTGTGGAGCAGGCGAAGCGGAATTCTCGACCGTGAAAAGACGAATGCGCGGCCGGTCGGCGTCGGCGAGCTCTTTCTCCCAGTTCAGCACGCCGCTGTAACCGCCGTGCAAGTAGCCGACGCCCATCTCCATGTTCGATTGCCCCGAGCCGATCCAGACTTCGCCGAGCAGCACGTCATGCAGGGTCACGTCGTTCTTGCCGTGCAGCGCAATCGTGTGCGGGCCGGGAGCCGACGGTGTCGTGAGCGTGACAAGGAACTTCCCGTCCGGGCTGGCGGTGACGGCCGCGTCGTTCTCGTACCAGCTCGGCCGCACGCGAATCAGTTCGCCGGGTGAAGCCGTGCCCCACAGGTTCGCGCGTCCGTTGCGCTGCAACACCATGTGATCACCGAAGATGCCGGCGAGGCGCACATCGGCGCTCGCCTGCGCGGCAGAACTAGCGATCACGGCCAGGGTAAGACAACGCCGGAGGGCTCGGGACGAGTTGGACATGCGCTCGATGTAGCCGATTCGAGCTGAACTGGAAAGGAGGATGTGATAACGAACGCGGCGGTCGCGCT
>JAYUOR010000855.1:0-2313 GCA_043760765.1 Planctomycetota bacterium
GGCAGAGCCGAGCACCAGTGCAATCGCGATGGAAAAGAGCGCTCTGACCGGTGGTTTCGATCGGGACGCGAGTGCCTCCGGCGAAAGACGGCCCAGCGAGGTCGAGGCGAATTCTCCCACCTTCCAACGACCGGCTCAGAGCGCGCAGACGGCCTGAAATCTCTGAAAAACTTGGCCGAACCGGGCTGTTGCGTGGTCCGGCCTGCTTTCGGCGCGACTCCTATCCGCGCGAACTTTCGCGCCCTTGCTCACGCAGCGAGCGCGAGACGAGCTGCACGGAACTAGGCCGTCTGCCGCACGCTCCGCGACTCGCGGTTCTGGAGGGCGCCAAGGATCGACACGCTTGTTAGACTCTTTGCCCCCAATGTCTGCGCGAGCTCGATCCATTCACGCCCTTTTTCCTGGCAGCTTCGATCCGGTGACCCACGGTCACCTCGACATCGTTCGCCGGGCGGCGCAGCTCTTCGATCGGGTCAGCGTTGCCGTCGCGCATCATCCCTCCAAGAAGGAACTCCTGCCGGTCGAAGAGCGCCTGGCCTTCTTGCGCGAAGTCACGGCCGAAATCCGTGGTGTCGAAGTCGTGCAACTCGACGGGCTTGTGGTCCACGGCTGCGAGCGCCTTGGCGCTTCGGTAATCGTGCGCGGCGTGCGCAACGCAAGCGACGTCGACTACGAATTGCAGATGGCGCGAGCCAACCGCGCCCTGGCGCCCAATATCGAGACCGTGCTGCTCGCCAGCTCGCCTGAGCATGCGCACATCTCCAGCACGCTCGTGCGCCAGATCGCCGAGATGGGCGGCGATCTCACCAGCTTCGTTCCGCCGGCGATCGTGCGCCGATTGAGCAAGAAACCCGCACGCCCCTCCACAAGGAAACGCAAATGAGCGCACGTCGACTCGTCGCGACCGAAAACGCACCCAAGGCCATCGGACCCTACAGCCAAGCTGTCGTCGGCGCGGGCCTCGTGCATTGCTCCGGTCAGATCGCGCTCGATCCCAAGAGCGGTGAGCTTTTGGCGGGGGATGTGCGCGCGCAGACCGAGCGCGTCCTCAAAAACCTCGAGGCCGTGCTCGTTGCCTCGGGCTCGAGCCTGGCCCAGGTCCTCAAGTGCAATGTCTTCCTCATGGACATGGCTGACTTCCCGGCGATGAACGAGGTCTACGGCCGCTTCTTTCCGGCGGCCAATGCACCCGCGCGCGCAACCGTCGCCGTCGCCGGTCTTCCCAAGGGCGCGCGCGTCGAAATCGACTGCGTCGCGCTCGTCTAGTTCCCGCCACACCAAGTCAAAAAAGATCTGCCATGGGCCTCGCCTGCGGAATCGTCGGACTGCCGAACGTTGGCAAGTCCACCATCTTCAACGCCATCACCGCCGCCGGAGCGGAGAGCGCCAATTATCCCTTTTGCACGATCGAGCCGAACATCGGCGTGGTCGACGTGCCCGACGAGCGCCTGGAGAAGATCCACCAGTTCGTCGAGACCGACCGCATCGTGCCGGCCGCGTTGAAGATCGTCGACATCGCTGGCCTGGTGGCCGGCGCTTCGAAGGGCGAGGGCCTCGGCAACAAGTTCCTCGGCAACGTGAAAGAGTGCGACGCGATCCTGCACGTCGTGCGCTGTTTCGCCAAGGGCGACATCATCCACGTTTCGGGCAGCGTCGACCCGCTGCGCGACATCGAAGTCATCGAACTCGAACTCGCGCTCGCCGACCTCGACACGGTGACGCGCGCGCTGGATCGCGTCACCAAGAAGGCTCGCGGCGGCGACAAGGAATCGATCCTGCAGCGCGACACTTTCGAGAAGGCGCGCGTCGTGCTCGAGACCGGCACGCAGCTGCGCCTGGCCGAATGGACCAAGATCGAGCGCGAGGCGCTAAAGCCGCTTTTCCTGATCACGATGAAACCCGTGCTGTTCATCGCCAATGTCGGCGATGAGGACCTCGAGGGCAGCGGGCCCGGCGTGGAGATCGTGCGCGAGCACGCCAAGCAGAGCCGCTCTGAGATGGTCGCGCTGTGCGGCGACATCGAGGGCGAGCTGATGGCGATGGAAGCGGCCGATCGGGCCAGTTTTCTATCCGACCTCGGACTTGCCGAGCCGGGGCTGCATCGCCTGATCCGCAAGGCCTTCGACCTGCTCGGGCTGCAGACGTTTTTCACCGCCGGCAAGATCGAGGTGCGCGCCTGGACGATTCACAAGGGCGACACCGGTCCGGTGGCCGCGGGCGTGATCCACTCGGACTTCGAGAAGGGCTACGTGCGCGCGGAGATCTACTCGCTCGACGATCTGATGCAATACAAGAGCGAGTCGGCGATCAAGG
>JAYUOR010000856.1:0-5784 GCA_043760765.1 Planctomycetota bacterium
CGTCGCGCGGGATCGTCACGTCGATGCCCTTCAAGTTGTGCGTGCGCGCTCCGAACACGCGGATCTCGCGCGGCGCGCTCTCGCTACCCAGTTCGCTGCTGCGCGCGGCGGCGTTCGATTTCGCGCCGCGCTTGCGCGCATGCTCCGCGAGCGCGAGGCCGGTTTGCGAATTGGCGTGGGCCTCGATCGCTTCGGGCGTGCCGATGGCGAGCACGTATCCCCCACTGGCGCCGCCTTCCGGGCCAAGGTCGATCACGTGGTCCGCGGCGCGGATCACGTCGAGGTTGTGCTCGATGACGATCACGGTGTGGCCGCTCTCGACCAGGCGCTGCAGCGCGCCGACCAGTTTCTGGACGTCGTACTGGTGCAGCCCCGTGGTCGGCTCGTCGAGGATGTAGAGCGTGTGCGAGCGCGGCGTACGCTTCAGCTCGGAGACGAGTTTGATGCGCTGCGCCTCGCCGCCCGAGAGCGTGGTCGAAGGCTGTCCAAGCGTCAGGTAGGAAAGACCGACGTCGCGCATCGTCTTGAGCGCGTCGGCGATCTTCGGATAGTCGCCGAAGACTTCGAGCGCTTCGTCGACAGTCATCGCCAACACGTCGGAGATGTTCTTGCCGGCGTAGCGCACCTCGAGCGTTTCCGCTTGGAAGCGCTGGCCGCCGCACTCCTCGCAGGGCACCGTGACCGGCGCGAGGAACTGCAGCTCGACCAGTTGAGCTCCCGCGCCACCGCAGGCTTCGCAACGGCCGCCGACCACGTTGAACGAGAAGCGCGACTTGTCGTAGCCGCGCATCTGCGCCTCGGGCAGACTGGCGAAGAGATCACGGATCGGTCCCAGCACGTCGGTGTACGTGGCGGGATTGGAGCGCGGCGTGCGTCCGATCGGTGCGGCATCGATCACGACCATGTCGCCAATCTGCTCAAGTCCGCTGATCCGGTCGTGTTCGAGCGGCTCGGGGCCTTCGCGTTCGAGGTGCGCCAGGACCGCGGGCTGCAAGATGCGATTGACCAGCGTGCTCTTGCCCGAGCCGCTGACGCCGCTGATCACCGTCAAGGTGCCCAGCGGAAAACGCACGTCGATGTCCTTGAGGTTGAAGCCGCGCGCGCCGTGCAATTCCAGCCACTTGCCATTGCCGCGGCGGCGTTTCGCCGGCGCGGGCATTTTGAGTTCGCCGCGCAACAACTGTCCGGTCGGCGAGTCCGCGCGCGCGATGACGCTCGGCGCGCCCTGGGCCACGATGCGGCCGCCCTCGCGGCCGGCGAAAGGTCCGACGTCGATGACCCAATCAGCAGCGCGCAAAGTCGCTTCGTCGTGCTCGACGACGACGACGGTGTTGCCGCTGTCGCGCAACTTTTCGAGCGCCGAGAGCAGCCGGCCGTGGTCACGCGCGTGCAAACCGATCGATGGTTCGTCGAGCACGTACAGCACGCCCTGCAAGCCCGCGCCGAGTTGCGCCGCGAGCCGAATGCGTTGGGCTTCGCCGCCGGAAAGTGTGTCCGCGGCGCGCGACAGCGAAAGGTAGTCGAGCCCGACGTGCTCCAGAAAGGCCGCGCGCCGGCGAATTTCCAAGACCAGGTCGCGGGCGATGCGGGCCTCACGGGCCGAAAGTTTCAAGGCCTCCAGACGCGGGCGCAATTCGCGCACCGGCGCCGTCAGCAATTCCTGGATGCGCACTCCCGCAAGTCGCACACTGCGCGCCGCCTTGTTGAGCCGCGAGCCCTCGCACTCGGGGCAAGTACTCGTGGCCAGGTAGCGCTCGACGTGTTTGACGTTGTTGGCGTAAGCCTCTTCGAGCGCGGTCAACACGCCCTTGAAACGCCGCTGCCAGCGCACGCTGCCCTTGTACTTCGCGCCGTCCCACGAAGCCTGGTCTTCGAAACGATCGTCGCCGCTGCCGCGTAGCATGATCTTGCGCGCTTCTTTGGAAAGCTGCTTCCAAGGCGTGTCGAGGTCGAATCCGTTGGCCTTGGCGACCTTCTCGAGGAAGGCGAAGTCGACCTTGGGGTAATTGATCGCGCCACCGGACTTGCGCGTGACCGCCAACGCGCCCTGACGGATCGAAAGCGTCGCATCGGCGACGACACGCGACTCGCTCGGCCGGCGCAACAGCCCCAGGCCCTCGCAGCGTTCGCAAGCGCCGTGGGGCGAGTTGAACGAAAAAAGTCGCGGCTCGAGCGGCGGAGATTCTTCGCCGCAGCCCGGGCACGCGCGACTGGTGGAGTAACCGCGCTCGCCGTCGGGGAAGACGAGCACCAGATCGCCCTTGCCCAGATCGATTGCCTGTTCGACGGCTTCGCGTAGCCGACTGGGATTCGACGGCTCCGGTTTCAGACGATCGACGACGACTTCGATCGTGTGGCGTTGGTAGCGCGCGAGCTCGGGCACTTCCTCGATGCGCAAGATCGCGCCATCGACGCGCGCGCGCACGAAACCGCGGCGCTTGAGGTCCTCGAAGACCGCCGTGTGATTGCCCTTGCGATCGCGCACGATCGGAGCGAGCAACACGATCGCCTTGCCCGCCTGCTCGACCAACAGTTGTTGCACGATGCCCTCCGGCGTCTGCGATTGCAGCGGCAGATCGCACTTGGGGCAGTGCGCCACACCGGCGCGTGCGAACAACACGCGCAGGTGGTCGAAGATTTCGGTCAGCGTGCCGACGGTGGATCGCGCCGAACGCGACTGGGTTTTCTGATCGACTGCGATCGCCGGCGCGAGCCCCTCGATCGAATCGACGTCGGGCTTTTCCATGCGACCGAGGAACTGGCGCGCGTAGGCGGACAGCGTCTCCAGGAAGCGGCGTTGGCCCTCGCGGAAGAGAGTGTCGAAGGCCAGCGAACTCTTGCCAGAACCCGAAACCCCGGTGATCACGACCAGGCGCTCGCGCGGCAGCGCGACCGATACGCCCTGCAGGTTGTTCTGGCGCGCGCCGTGGATCTGGATCGAGCCAGCCATCAGGTGGGAGTCGTAAGCCTTTGGAATATCATGGGTTAGGCCAGGATTCCGCGGGCTGTGGCGAGGGTTTCGTCAGCGTTGGGTGGAATGGGAAGCGCCATGCACACTACCACCGCTTTCCGCCCTACGAAAGGGCCGAAAAGCCCACAAATCGATCAATATTCGACGCGGCTGCGGATCGCTTCGTGCAAGTCGGGTCCCGCGGCCACGATGTGTCCGGCGCGCAGCCAGTCTTGCCCCCCGGCGGCGTCGCTGACGACGCCGCCGGCTTCGCGCACGATCAGCGCTCCCGCCGCCACATCGTGCGGCGCGAGTTGCAACTCCCAGTAGCCGTCGAAGCGGCCTGCGGCGACGTAACACAGGTCGAGCGCCGCCGAACCGAAACGCCGCTCGCCGCGGATGTCGTAGAAGAAGCGGCCGAAGTTCGCGAGGTTGTTGTGGACCACGCCCGTTCGCTTGTAAGGAAAGCCGGTGGCCAGGATCGCGTCCTTCAATTCCCGGGTGGCCGAGACTTGCAGCCGCCGGCCGTCCAAGAACGCGCCGCCGTCGCGGATGGCGCAGAAAGTTTCCCCGAGCCTCGGCGCGTGCACCACGCCGACTTCAGGCGTCTTGCCGCGGTAGAGCCCCATGGAGACGCAGAACGCCGGCAGTTGGTGGACAAAGTTGACCGTGCCGTCGAGCGGATCGAGGAACCAGCGCAGTTCGTCCTCGCCGCCGCGAGCGTCGCGCGTTTCTTCCTCGGCTTCAATGGCGTGCTCGGGAAACTCCTCGCGCAGGCGCGCGACGATCCAACGCTCGCTGGCGAGATCCGCGGCAGTCACCAAGTCACGTTCGACACCCTTGGAAGTGACCTGCTCGGGTTTCAATCGGCCGTAGTGCTCCATCAGGATCGCCCCGGCCCCGCGCGCGATTTCCAAGGCCGTCGCCAGCACGCGCTCGCGATCGAGGGGCGGCACGCGGCTCAAGGATCCACTCCAACCAGAAGTTCGCAGATCTCGTCCTCCATCGGTTTCCACACAGAACGGTTGAGGCCGCTGAATTCCTCGTAGTTGACGACGATCGAGAAAATCAGCTCACGGTCGCCCTTGCACTGCGCGATGCCCGACAGTGCGCTCGTGCCGCCGATGAAACCAGTCTTGGCAAACACGCGGCCCTTGGCCGGAGAATGCCGCATGCGATCGTCGAGCGTGCCCGAAACGCCGGCAACCGCCAGCGAAGCTCGGAAGAGTTGTGCGGTGCGCGCATCAGCGCGCATCACGGCCTGCAACATCGCGGTCAGCTGGCGCGCGCTGACGCGATTGCGATCCGAAAGTCCTGAGCCGTCGACCTGACGAAAGCCCGCGTCGGTGACGTTGAGACGTTCCATCGCCGCGAGCGCCGCTGCCTGCGCACCCCCGCGCTTGGCGCTGCCGAGGAAGGCGTTGGCCGTGCCGAGGTAGACCTGATCCGCGACGGCGTTGTTCGACTCCTGATGAATCGGTTCGAGATAGTCGATCAGCGGCGTGTGGATGCGCGCGATCACGCTGCCCGCGGCCGTGTTGCGCTCGCGCACGGTCCGGCCTTCGATGCGGACACCGCGGGCTTCGAGTTCTTGGCGCAACACGTCGCCGAAAAGATCCACTGGATCGGGCACGGGACACGAACCGACATAGGGCGGCGAGGACTTGGGAATCGTGCCGCGCACGATCAGTCCCGTCGGACGCGCGTCGAAACCTAGTGTGAGCGGCCCCGACGAGACCGTCGTCGCGCTGAAGCGCCGCTCCAATCCGTAGCCCGCCGGCTCGACGTGGATGTCGGCGGCGGAGCCCGTGGACGTTGGCGCGACCCTGATGGTCAGGCAACCGCGATTGGCGCTGAAGCCTCCGGACAGCGAGCAATACTCGCTGCTGCGCTGCTCGGGACCCGGCCAGCCCGGCGGCGGAGCGGGCTTGTCGAAGCTGCCTTCGTCGAGCACGAGCTTGCCGCTGACGCTGCGCAAGCCACTGCGTTCGAGTTCGTCGAGGGCGGGCGCCAGGAGTGCACGCACGCTGCCGTCGGCGTCCACGTCGAACAGCGGATCGCCGGACGCGCGCAGCACGAGGTCGCCTTCGAGCCGGCCGGCCCGCAGCGTGCCGCGCGCTTCGATCGGCGTGACGAACTCCCAATCCGAGCCGAGCAGCGTCAGCGCCGTGACCGTGGTCACGAGCTTCATGTTCGAAGCCGGACGCAACATTCGCGACGCTTCGATCCCGAATTCCGCTCCGCTCGCCGGATCGCGGACGTGCAGGCCGACTTGGATCGACGCGGCGTCGACGCGGCCCTTGCTCTCGGTCGCGGCCTGGCGCTTGTAGCGCTCGACGATCGGACGGATACGCGCGCCCAACTGATCGAGTCGCGTCTGCGACACGCCAATGCGGCTCCTGACGGTTTCCCGGACAGGTTCGACAACGCCTCGGCTGGCGAGCGGCTCGGCAACCAGAGCCGGCGCCGATGCCACTGCCTGTGCCGAATCCAACCGCGCCGCCTCGGCCGTCGGATGGATCAGCCCCCAGAGGAACCACGCTCCGACGACGTTGGCGCCGAGGATCAGTGCGACTCGGAGGGCGGAGGCGGACGTGCGTCGTCGTCGGTGAACAGCCATGTGCAGTTGTAGGCGAGGCGCGCGATGTTCAGGACCTTTTCCTGATCGAGCTTGTCCAACGTGTCGCGCCACGTGTGGTAGTCGAGGTTCTTGTCGATGGGCAGGCCCTCGAAGAAGAACAGTGTCGGGATGCCGAGCTGGTGGAAAGAGTAGTGGTCGGATCGTTGCCACAAGTCCTCGCCCTGGCGCATGGTCACATCCTTGATGCCCGTGC
>JAYUOR010000857.1:0-2310 GCA_043760765.1 Planctomycetota bacterium
CACAGGTGGCTCCGAGTGCTGCGATGCCGAGCACTGCACCGTCGGAGAAGAGATCCACTGCAACACGCGCGGAGAGAAAACCCGGATAGAGGAACGCTCCGACCGCGACGAGCAGCACGAGAGCGATCAACGCCGGGCTGCGCAGCAGGAGCTTCATGCTTGCTCCTCCGACGGACGCAGCGCGGCGCGTTGCAGCACGACCACGAGCAAGACTGCGACCGCCTTGACGCAGAGCGCCGTCTCGGTGCCGAGGCCCGCGAGCAAGAGCGTCGTCGTCAATGCTTGATTCGCGAGCGCGCCGAGCAGCGCGCCGCTGATGCACAGCTTGCCGCCGCTGAGCGACGCGCCGCCAATCACCGCCGCGAGGATCGCGTCGAGTTCAAGGTAAAGGCCGACGTGGCTCGCATCCGCGGCGCCGACGTCAGCGCAGACGACCAGGCCCGCGAGGGCGGCGAGCGCTCCGCAGGATGCGTAGGCCAGCAGCTTGATGCGCGCCACGCGCAGCCCGGAGAGTCGAGCCGCGCGCTCGTTCGAGCCGACCGCTTCGAGGTGGAAGCCCAGCGTCGTGCCGCGCGTCAGAAAACCGACGCTCGCGTACAGCATGACAACGAGCAGCAGACTCGCCGGCACACCGAAGAGACCTCCATTGGCCAGCGCGCCGAACTCCGGCCGCCGAAACGTGAGGATGCCGCCGCCGGAGATGAGTTGTGCGACTCCCCGGCCGGCGGTCAAGAGCACCAGCGTCGCGACGATCGGTTGGATGCGCAGGTAGGCTATCAGCACGCCATTCCACAGACCGAGCGCGAGACCGACGGCGATCGCGATCGCGATCACCGCGCCTGCCGGCAGCCCGGTCTGCGTGAGCAGGATCGCGGCCAGTGACGAAGAAATCGCCATCACCGCGCCAACCGAAAGATCGACGCCGCCGGTAGCAAGCACGAGCGTTTGTCCAAGAGCAAGCAGGAGCACCGGCGTTCCGCGCTGCATGATGTCCGCGAGCACACCGACCAATCGCACTTCCGACAGCGCGTTCCAGGCGAGCAGCACGCACAGCGCAGCCGCGGCCGGAAACGCGCGCGCGCGCGTCAATCGTCGGAGCTTGTCGCTCACGCAGTGCGCTCCACGCCGCGGCCGGCCATCGCTTCCAACACGGCGGCCTCGCTCGCTTCCGCAGCAATCAACACGGCCACACTGCGGCGCGCGTGGAGCACCAGCACGCGATCGGAATTCGAAAGCACTTCATCGAGGTCCGAAGACACCAGCAACACGGCCATGCCATCGTCGGCGAGTCTCTCCACGAGCGCCTCGATCTGTGCGCGCGCGCCGACATCGACCCCGCGCGTCGGTTCATCGAGCAACAAAGCCTTGGGGCGTGCAGCGAGCCAGCGCGCGAGAATCACTTTCTGCTGGTTGCCGCCCGAAAGCGAGCGCACCGGCTGATCGAGATCGGCGCAGACGACGCCGAGCCGCTGCGCGAGTTCGAGCGCGAGCGCGCGCTCCGCATCGGGCGAGCGTCGAGCGAAGGCGCGCGAGACCACCAGCAGCAGGTTCTCGCGCACCGAGAGATCGAGCAACAAGGCGTCGCTCTGGCGTTCCTCCGGTGAGCAGCCGAGCCCGGCATCGACCGCGGCGCGCACGTCGCCCGCGGCGAGCTCTCTGCCGGCGAGAGTCACGACGCCGGCAGTTCGGCGTTCAGCCCCGAAAAGCAACTGTATGAGCTCGCTGCGGCCCGAGCCGAGAAGCCCGGCGACGCCAAGGACTTCGCCTGCTCGCAGTGCAACATTGCAACCCGCCTCGAGTCCAGGGCCTAAGAGTTCGCGTGCTTCGAGCAGCGGCTCGCGTTCCTTTTTCGCGCCGGCCACGCGCTGCACACGACGAGTCGGCGCTGGCTCGCGACCGAGCATATGCCCGACGAGATCAAGTTTCGTGATCGCCGCGCGCTCGAACGTGCCGACTTTCTTTCCATTGCGCAGCACGCTGATTCGATCGGCGATGCCGAGGATCTCGTCGAGGCGGTGCCCGATGAACACGACCGCGAGACCGTCTTCCTTCAGGCGTCCTAGCAGTGTGAGCAGGTCCTCGGCTTCCTTTCGATCGAGGCTCGCGGTCGGTTCGTCGAGGACCAAGACGCGCGCATTCATGTCAAGCGCGCGCGCGATCGCGACTCGCTGCTGCGTGGCATACGAGAACGAACCGAGCGGTCGATCGCCATCGAGTTCGAGCGACAGTCGCGCAAGTCCCGCGCGCGCACGCTCGCGCATCGTGCGACGATCGATGCCCCACGCGCGGCGTGGCTCGCGGCCGAGGGCC
>JAYUOR010000858.1:0-5782 GCA_043760765.1 Planctomycetota bacterium
TTTCCGGCCAACGACGTGCTCGGTCACGAGCGCGGCTTCGAGCGCGGTTTCGACACCTGGGATTTCACGGCGGAGACGGTCAACGCTGATGCGCAGACCCTGGCGCAGCGTTTTGCGGGCTGGCACGGCGCGCGGCAGAAGGTCGACGGCAAGCCGCGGCCATGGTTCGTGTGGATACAGTTCCTCGATCCGCACATGCCCTACAAGCCCAAGCCGGCTTTCGATGTCTTCAACGGCCTGAGGCCGGACCAGAAGCGGATGGAGGTACGCTGGCGTGCCGCTCTGGCCGATGCAGAGGAGCGCTCGCCGAAGCTCGAGGGGAAAAATTTGCGGCAATCCATCGACATGATGACGCACTACTCCAACCTCTACGACGGAGAGGTGCGCCAGGCCGATGACGCGATCGGGAAGATCATGGACACCCTCGAAGCGTCAGGCGAACTGGCAACGACGCTGGTGATCGTGGTCTCGGACCACGGCGAAATGCTCTTCGAGCAGCGTCTCGAGCCGTACTTCGTGAAGAGTCGCATCGACAAGATGGGCGGCCTTCCGGACGGCGTGGCCGATCTTTTCGGCAACGGCCACCGCTCCTGGTTCTACGAACACCTGTGGAACACGCCGATGATCCTCGCGGGGCCAGGTATGCCCGCCGGAAAACGCGTCAGCAGCCTGAGCGCGAATCTCGACATATATCCGACCGTCCTCGAGGCGCTCGACATGAAGCGCTCGGGCTGGCTCGAAGGCGAGAGTCTCTTCGGCGGCGCGCTGACCCGTCGCGAACGCGTGCTAGCCCACGCCTATTTCACGAGCGCCGTGCGCGATAAAGCGGGGCTGAAGTTGATCCAGCATCCGCGCAACATGTTCTTGCTCGAAGGCCCCGGCGAAGAACCGGTCGACTTCTTCGACCTCGCCGTGGATCCCTACGAGGAGAAGAGCAGCGCGGACGGGCGGCCCGAAGACGTCGCACGCTTGCGCCAGCAGATCGCCGACTGGATCGCACGCGCGAAGCGCGAGGCGATGGAGGAGATGACTCCGGCCCAGCGCGAATCGTTGCGTCAGAATGGCTATATCGACGCGAAGTGAATCCGCCGCTGCGCGCATGCGGCGTTTCGCCCTGCTCGCCTGTCTGGGATTGTTCGCTTGCCGCGCTCCCGATTTGAAGACCGCGGCCCTGCAACGCTTCGAGTACGAGCATGGGCAGATGGGGACGCTGTTTCGCATCGTACTTTACGCGAACGCTGCCGAGCATGCGGACTCCGGCGCGGCCGCGGCCTTTGCGCGGCTCGACGAGATCAACGCGCAGCAGAGCGATTACGAAGCGGAGAGCGAACTCTCGCGACTTTCGCGCGCTAGCGACGCGCAGGTACCCACGCCTTGGATCGAAGTCTCGCCAGAGCTTTACACGGTGCTCGCGCGGGCACGCAAGATCGCTTCGGCATCCGACGGCGCCTTCGACGTGACCTGCGGCGTTGCGACGCGCATCTGGCGTCGCGCGATCCGCGAGCATGAACTTCCCGATGCGGAGTCGATCGCAAAGGCGCGCGCTTCAGTCGATTGGCGCGCGCTCGAGCTTGCGCCTGACGCCTGTCGCGTGCGCTGGACGAAGCGCGGCCTGCGCCTGGACCTCGGCGGCATCGCCAAGGGCTATGCGCTCGATTGCATGCTCGCGCTGCTCGACGCGCGCGGCCTCTCTTCAGCGATGGTGGTGGGCGGAGGCGACATCGTCGTCGGCGACGCGCCGCCGGGTGCGCGTGGCTGGCGCATTGAAATGATGTCGCCGACGCCGGGGGACGAAGGTCCGCGGCCGATGCTCGAACTGCGTCGCGCCGCAATGGCGACTTCCGGCGATCTCTACCGCTCCGCGACGATCGCAGGTCTGCGCTATTCGCACATCGTCGATCCGCGCACAGGGCTGGGGTTGACCACCCACTGCGGCGCGAGTGTCATCGCCCGGGACGGCATGAGCGCGGACGCGCTGGCCACCGCGGCGGTCGTGCTCGGGCCCGCGGGCAGTACGCGGCTGTGGGAGCGTTTTGAAGAATGCCATTTCCGCATCGCCGTGGCCGGCGAGACGGGATTGGAATGCGTGGAATCTCCAGGATTCAGGCAGTTCTGCGTGCCCTGACCGACGGCCGCAAAAACGTTCGCCGTGGGCCCTTGCGCCTTGCTCGGGGACTGAGCGAGGATGACGCGGACAGAGCAAGGTCTGTCGCCAAGGTCTCCCGCATCCCGAACACGCACATGCCCATGTCAAATTCACCGCTCTCCCGCCGCAACTTCTTGCGCACAGGTTCCGCGACGCTGGCCACGGTGGCCGCGGCTCCCTACCTCGGCGCCCAGACGAAAAAGCCGGGCGGCTCCGAGATGTTGAGGGTCGGTCTGATCGGTTGCGGCGGCCGCGGCACTGGGGCGGCTTCCGAAGCGCTGCGCGCGGACAAGAACGTGAAGCTGGTCGCGCTGGGGGACGTTTTTTCCGATCACCTCGAAGCGGCCTTGAAGAGCCTCGAGGGCGAGGCGGACCTGAAGGGCAAGATCGACGTGCCGCCCGAGCGGCGCTTCGTCGGCTTCGACGCCTACAAGAAAGTCATCGACGCCTGCGACGTGGTGCTGCTTTGCACGACCCCGCACTTCCGGCCCTTGCACATGCGCGCGGGTGTCGAGGCGGGCAAGCATCTTTTCGTCGAGAAGCCCGTGGCTGTCGACGGCCCGGGAGTGCGCTCGATCCTGGAGAGCGCGCGCATCGCCCGCGAGAAGAAACTCAACGTGCTCTCAGGGCTGTGCTATCGCTACATGTTCGCGAAGCAAGCCGTGATCGAACGCGTGCATGGCGGCGACATCGGCGAGATCGTGGCCATGCAGACCACCTACAACACCGGCGGCCTGTGGCACCGCGGCCGCAAGCCGGAGTGGAGCGACATGGAGTGGCAGATCCGCAACTGGCTCTACTTCACCTGGCTCTCGGGCGATCACATCACCGAGCAACACATTCACTCGCTCGACAAGATCGCCTGGGCGATGAAGAACGAGTATCCGCTCAAGGCGACTTCCTCCGGCGGCCGCGTGCAGCGCACCGATCCGATGTACGGAAACGTGTACGACCACTTCAACACCGTCTTCGAATGGAAGAGCGGCGTGCGCGCGTTCTCGTCCTGCCGCCAATGGAACGGCGCATCGACGGATGTTTCCGACCAGGTCTACGGCACGACCGGCACGGCCCACCTTCAAACCCACGAGATCAAGGGCGCGAAGGCCTGGAAGTGGCGCGACGAGGGTCCCGATGACATGTACCAGAACGAGCACAACGTGCTCTTCGCGTCGATCCGCGCGGGCAACGTGATCGACAACAGCGACTACATGGCGCATTCGACCTTGATGGCGATCATGGCGCGCATGGCCGCCTACACCGGCCAGACGATCACGCTGGAGCAGGCGTTGAATTCGAGCGAGGATCTCAGTGCGAAGGATTACTCCTGGACGAAGATCGCCGCGCCGGAGATCGCCGTTCCGGGCGTGACGAAGTTTGCCTGACTCACTTTCGCGCCGGCGGCGTGAACGGTTGCGAGCCGTGCAATTCGCTGGCGCCCGTGCGCGCGAGAATTCCCGCCGCGTTGTGCTCGCGCACACCGCCGCCAGGCAGGACCACGATCCGGCCGCGTGCCTGCAGCACGAGCGCGCGCAGCACTTCGATGCCCTCGGGTACCGAGGCGGCTCCACCTGAGGTCAGCACGCGCTCGATTCCAAGGCCGATCAGCACTTCAAGTTCGGCGCGCGGATCGCGCACACGGTCGAAGGCGCGATGGAAGGTCACTTCCAGGGGCCGCGCGCGGTAGACGAGGTCGCGCGTACGCTCGCGGTCGACGCCGCTCTGCGGTGTCAAGAGGCCGAACACGGCGCCGTGCGCGCCCTGTTCCCGCACGCGCATGAGGTCGGTGCGCAGTTCGGCAAACTCCGCGGCGTCGGGACAGAAGCGCGTATTGGCGCGCGAGCGCACCATGGCGTGGACGCGAACTCCGAGCGGTTTCGCCGCGCGCAGCGACTCCTCGAGCAATTCAAAGGTCGGCGTGAGCCCCCCCAGGTCCAGACGTGAGCACACCTCCAGGCGGCCCGCGCCCAAGGCCAGCGCTGCCGCGAGAGTCTCGCGCGAATCGATGCAGACTTCGAGCAGGGTCAACGTCGGCTTCCTTCGCTTCAGCTCGCGCGCGGGTGCGCGCGTTCGTAGATGCGCCGCAGGTTTTCGATCGAGACATGCGTGTAGATCTGAGTCGTCGCAAGATGCGCGTGTCCCAAGAGTTCCTGCACCGAGCGCAAGTCGGCGCCGGCATCGAGCAGATGCGTCGCGAAGCAGTGGCGCAACGTGTGGGGCGTCGCCGGCCGCAACACTCCCGCTCTCAAGAGCGCCGCCGCCACGATGCGCTGCAAGGAGCGCGTCGTGAGCCGAGTGCCCTTCAAACTGAGGAACAGGGCATCGCCGGCGCGCAGGCTGGGCCGCGGCCTTTCTGGATCGGAAAGGTAGGTCCGCAGGCTCGCCAGCGCGTACGTGCCCAGCGGCGCGAGGCGCTGCTTCTTGCCTTTGCCGCGCAGTCTGGCGATGCCGCGGTGCAGATCGATGTCGGCGTGATTCAGACCCACGGTTTCCGCGGCGCGCGTGCCTGCCGAGTACATCAACTCGAGGATCGCGCGATCGCGCCTGCCTGCGGCGGTCGTTTCGTCGGGCGCGCCAAGCAGCGCGCCGACTTCCTCCTTCGACAGATGCGCCGGAAGCGGCCGCGAGCCGCGCGCCTGGCGCAATCCGGTCGCCGGATGCGTGGCGATGAGGCCCTGTTCGACGAGCGACTGAAAAAAGGAGCGCGCCGCCGACAGTTTTCGCTGCACCGAGGTGCGCGCGAGGCCGCGTTCGTCGAGCTCCATCAAGTAGGCGCGCAACACGCGCGGCCCGACCGCTTGCAGGTCATCGATTCCGCTGGCGTCCAGGAAGACCAGCAGTTCATGTAGATCGCCGCGATAGGCGCGCAGAGTGTGCGGCGATGCGCCGCGGCCGGCGGCCAACTCGGCGAGAAATCGCTCGGCCTGCAGCGCGACGGAATTGGACAGTGCAGCAGGAAGGCGGCCCATGGCCAGCATGGTAGTTTGCGCCGCCCTCAGCCGTGCGCGACTCCGCCCATTCCCAAAAGTCGCAGCACCCAATACATGACCGCGCCGATGGCCGCGGACACGGGCATCGTGAACAACCAGGCCATCACGATCGTCGAGCCCAGGCCCCAGCGCACGGCCGAAAGCCGCCGCGTCGCGCCGGCGCCGATGATCGCGCCTGTGATGGTGTGCGTCGTCGAGACCGGGATGCCCATGAAAGTCGCGCCGTAGAGGGTTATCGCGCCGCCCATCTCGGCCGCGAAGCCGTGCACCGGCTGCAGTTTGCAGATCTTGGAGCCCATCGTCTTCACGATGCGCCAGCCGCCCATCAACGTGCCCAGGCCGATGGCCAGGTAACAGGCGAGCACGATCCAGAACGGCGGCGCCTCGGTCGAGGCCGGGAGCTTCCCGGCTGCGATCAACACCATGAAAATGATGCCCATGGTTTTTTGAGCGTCATTGCCGCCGTGGCCGAGGCTGTACGCACCCGCCGATAGCAGTTGCAGCCGGCGAAACCAGCGGTCGATGCGCGAGGGTGTGGTGTGGCGCAAGGTCCACGCCACCAGCATCATCATCGACGCACCAAGCAGGAAACCCATCAGCGGCGAGAGAAAAATAAACACCACCGTCTTGATAATGCCGGCAGCGATAA
>JAYUOR010000859.1:0-2308 GCA_043760765.1 Planctomycetota bacterium
CGAAGGCCACTTTGCCGGTGAACTGCTTGCCTGGCAGCGCATCGACGCTGATTTCGCATGGCAGGCCGATCGTGACTTGTTCGAGCACGGACTCGTGCAACTTGGCCGCGGCTTTCATCCCGCTCGCACTGGGAATCGAGAGGATCACCTGGCGTTCGCGAACCTCAGTGCCTTCCTGGATCGGAGGCTCGTCGCTGTCGAGCTGTGCGTAGACGACCAGGCCAGCGCGCGGCGCGCGCAGACGCGCCTTCTCGATCTGACTCTCGACCTTGGCGAGTTTCTCGCGTTCCAGACCGAGCTTGGCCTCGTTGGTGCTGAGGTCGGCCTCGAAGTCGACGATCTTGGCCTTGGCCTGCAGCTTGACGCGGTCGAGTTCGAAGGTCGCCTCCACCTGAGCCGCGCCGAGTTCCTTCGCCTTGCGCGGCAATTGGAATTTCTCCAGCAGCTCGCTGTCGCGCGTCGCTTGCTCGTGCAGAACTCTCGCGCGGTTCTTCGAGATCCTGTCGGCTTCGAGTTCGATGGCTGTCAGGAAACCCTTCTCCGCCAGCTTTTCGGACCAGATGAGCTTGTTCGAAGCGCGCGTGAAGTCCTCCTTCGCAAGCTCGATGGCTTGATTCGCCTTCTCCAGCATCGAGGCGCGTTCACCTTCGGTGTATTTGTCGAGGTCCAAGCCGGCGAATTCGAGCTTCTGCTCCGCCTTGGCGATGTCGCTGCGATTCTGACTCTGCTGGATCTCGAAATTCTGCTTGGACTTGACGAAGGCGGCTTCGGCATTGCGCACGGCGATGCTCTGCTGAAAACGTTTTTCGATCAGCGCAGTCGCGTCGAGCTCGCAAACGACCGTTCCGGCCTCGACGCGCGAGCCTTCGGGCACTAGCGAAAGAATCGCCGTGCGGCCTTCGACTTCGCTGCGCAGGTCGGCTGAGTCGGCGGCGGACAAGTCGCCGCGCGCCACAATCGAGATGAGCAGCGGTCCGCGCTGCACGATCGCACCTTGAATCAGCGGCGCGGACGGTTCGCGCAACCACGAACCACGGATCGCGAAGTAGATCAGACCTCCGATCGGAATCCCGACCAGCGCCAAGAAGGCCCAGCGCGAGAGGCGCTTTTTCGACTTCGGATTCGTGATGCTCATGCGCGGCGCGATCCGTCAGCGTACGCGCTCACAACCAATAGCGCCACTGGTACCAGAACCACTGCCGCGCGCGCGCCAACCATGGCCGCTGCTTGCACTCGGCCAGGGTCAGCCTGCGCGATTTCATCAATTCGTCATCAAAGAGCTTCTGTATGCGCGCGCCGAACTCGGCATCGAAAACGACGATGCTCGCCTCGAGATTGTGGAACAGGCTGCGCTGATCGATGTTGTAGCTGCCGATCGTCGACCACACGCCGTCGATCACGCCGATCTTGGCGTGCATCATGCGCTTGGGCCACTCGTGAAGCTGCACGCCACCGCGCAACATGCGCACGAACAGGTAGCGGCTGGCGAGTTGCACGACTCGAACGTCCGAGAACTCGGGCACGATCACGTGCACGCGTACGCCGCGCTTCGCGGCGCGGCGCAGGGCCAGGCGCATTCCGATGTCGGGGATGAAGTACGCGCTCATCAGGCAGATGCTCGAGCGCGCGGCACGAATCGCGTGCAGGTACGCGATGCGCTTGCGCGATCGATTGCGCAGGCCGGAGTTGTCGATGACGGTGGCGCGCATGTGCGGCGGCGGCGGCAACTCGTGTTCCGCCGATTCGATCGCCAGCTCCTCTCCCGTCGCGCGCGACCAACTGCGCGCGAACAGCCGGTCGAGGTCGGCCACGACGGGACCGCGAGCCCGCGCCTGAATGTCGAACCATCCGCCGCCGCCCTCTTCGAGCGGCGCGTAGTCAGCGCCGATATTGATACCGCCAGTGAAACCGACCCGCCCGTCCACCACCAAGATCTTCATGTGGTCGCGTTGATTGAATCCACGTCGCGGCCGCCAGGGTGCGATCGGGTGGAACTCGGCCACGCGCACGCCGCCGGCGCGGAGTTCGCCGACGAAGCTTTCAGGCAATTCGTACGAACCAACGGCGTCGAACATCACGCGCACACGGACACCGGCTTGGGCGCGCTCGATCAGCGCGCGCTGAAACCTGCGGCCGATGACATCGTCCGCGAGGGTGTAGGTCTCCAGATGCACATGCTGCTGCGCGGTCGCGATCGCTTCGAGCATCGCGGGGAAGGCCTCGCCTCCGCAGCGCAGCGGCTCGATCACGTTGCCGGACCTCAAGCGCTGCTTGCGGTGGACGTACTCGAAGAACCGCTTGTGCTTCG
>JAYUOR010000860.1:0-5775 GCA_043760765.1 Planctomycetota bacterium
GCACAGCGCACGCGCGGATCGCGATCCTCGCGGCAGCGTTCGAGCAGGTGCGTAAAGTCCTCAAGCGCAAGCGCCTGCTTTTCCTTCGAGTCCTTCGCAAAGATCGCGGCCCGCGCCAGCAGGGCCGAAGCGCGCACGAATCCGTCGCGATGGCTGCGGCAAGCGTGTTCGAGTTGCACGGCGCCGCGCTCGAGATCGCCGCCAAGTTGCCGCGCGTGGGCCAGCCGTTCCACGGACCACAGGGCAAGGTGCGCCACCTCGGGCTGTGGATCGTCGAGCGCAGCGAGCAGCAAACCGACATCCAGAGCACACTGGATACGCCCTAGGGCTTCTGCCGCGCGCAGCCGAATGAGCAGTTCCTTGTGAGCGAGGCCCGCGCGCCCGGCAAGCTGTGCCGCCACGCCCGCGTCGGCGATGCGTGCCGCGACCCGCTGCGCGGCGTCGCCGACTTCGGATTCAGGATCGCCCAGCGCGACGAAGAGCGCGCGCCACGCCGCCGGCGATCCGTCGGCAGCCAGTTGCTTGACGGCCCGTTTGCGATCCTGGACCCGCTCCGCCTTCAGCCCGTTGATCAATTCGAGCAACGGATCTCCAAACGGCGAGACGGGCATGGAGACGCGCGGCGACACGTGAAGCACTTCATGGGCCGCCGCCGGGGTACACCCCAACCCGGGGACGGCAAGACAGATCAGGAGGAAAGGAGTGACCATGCCCTTGAGCTTCGACGCGACGCCGCGCGCCACTCGTACGACTCCCGCTCGCGCTCCAGGCGACCTGAAAAGTCGGAAAAATCGCTCAGCGCGAGAGATAGAACTCGGCCCAGCGCTCGGGCCAGGTGCGCCGCGCGACGCCATGGCGCACGGCCTCGTCGACGCCGACCACGAACTTGCCGCCGAGTGCGCCGACGAGATCCGTCACGGTCGTACCGTACGGCGGACCGCCCTCGCTCGCGGGCTTGCCCACGGGAAACACCAGCGCGCACAGGCGGCCATCGAGGGCCAGCGATCGCAAGACGAGTTCGCCCCAGCGCGGCCTCAACGCGGGCTCGATCGCACAGAAAAACGTGTGCTCGAAAATCAAGTCGTAGGGCGCCGGCGCAACGTGCTCGAGCGCGTTTTCGACGCAAAAATTGCCGCCGAAAGGCGCGAGCCGCGCCGCCAACTCCCCCGCGCCGGCGTCGACAAGATCGATCGCCGTCACCTCCCAGCCCGCCTGGGCCAGGGCCAGCGCGTCGTGCCCGCGGCCGGCTCCGCCGACCAGTGCTCGCCGCCGACCGGGCGCTGGAGCAAGTTTTTTCGCCGCGATACGCGCGAGCAGTTCGGGATGCGCGGCTCCCAGATCCCAGGGTGTGTCACCGCTCTGGTAGCGCTGCGCCCAATCCAGAGGGCCCAGGCTCATCGCGCCCGGATCTTCTTAGCCGAGCGCGCGCTCGGCTTGGCCACGGCGCTTTCCTCGGCCTTTGTCGCGCGCACCTCGTCGACCACACGCCACATGTACCAGGACGCCACACTGCGGTAGGGGCGCCAGCGTTCCGCGTAGCGCTCAAGCTGCTCCGGCGTCGGCATTTCCTGCTTGTTCAAAAGATGCATGAATCCGTGCCGGACGCCGAAGTCCCCCACCGGCAGCACGTCCGGTCGGGCGAGCCAGAACATCAGCAACATTTCGACGCTCCAACGGCCGATCCCGCGCACGACGGTCAGGCGCTCAACGATCTCTTCGTCCGGCATGCGCGCGAGCTCGGCAAGCTCCGGCAGTTCGCCGGCCTGGGTGCGCCGCGCGAGATCGATGACCGCCGCGATCTTCGAATGCGAAAGGCCGGCCTTGCGCAACAGCGGCGGACTGGTCGCGAGCAGCGCCGCGGGATCGCTGCGCCGATCCGGCATCAGGTCGAGCACTCGGCCGTGAATCGTCGCCGCGGCTTTGCCATTCAATTGCTGATAGACGATCGTGCGCAGCAAAGCCTCGAATGTCGAACCCAGCCTCGAGCGATCGAGCGTGTACGGCACGCGATCGATCAACGGCGCAAGCCGCGGATCCTGTTCGCGAAGCGCCTTCAGCGCAAGCTCGGGATCGAAGGACTTGGAATTCGACTTCTTCGCCGTGACGGCGATTGTGCGCGCCCGTGTCGGCTTGGCCGGCTTGGCCGGCTTCGGTCGGCCCGCCTCGGCGCGCAGCAAGGTGGCCTTGAGTTCCACGCCGCCGCTGGCGGAAAAACCGCCCAGTCGATCGCCAGCCGCCAGCACGCGATGGCAAGGCACGACCAACGGCCAGGGATTCTTGCGCATGGCCTGTCCCACCGCGCGCGCGGCGCCGGGACTGCCCGCGGCCTTGGCAAGTTCGCCGTAGGTGCAGGTCGCTCCCTGCGGAAGCTTGCGCAGCAGCGCATACACGCGGCTGTGGAACTCCGGCAGATGTTCGTCGTCGAGCGGCAAGTCGTCGAAGCAAGCGGGCTCGCCGTCGAGCATCGCGCGCACAGCTTGCACCGCGGTCTTCACCCATTTCGGCGCGGGCGCAGGGCTCGAACCAGCGCGCAACGCCAATCGCTGTGCCGTCTCGGCCGTTGTCTTCTCGGGCAACTGCACGCCGACCAGTCCCTTGGAATTCCAGGCCACGGCGATCGCGCCGATCTTCGATTCGAACACGGCGTGCGAATTGCGGCCGCGCTTCACGGCCGCTTGTCCCCGTTCTTGCGCTTCTCGAGCCACTCTTTCATCAAGTCCGCAAAGCGCGGATCCCCGCGCAGATTGGCGAGGTCGGGATCGGCCTTGATCAGCGCCTGATTCTCGAACCCAAGTTCGAGCGCCTGGCGCAGCGCCGCAAGCGCCAGATCGAGATTGCCGCGGCGCGAGTGGCAGCAGGCCGTGTTGTACGTGGCCGAAGGACGCATGTAGTTCAGCTCGGCGGCGCGCTCGAACGAGGGCAGGGCTTCGTCGAAGTGCCCCAGGAAGCTGCGCGCGTATCCCAAGCGATAGTGGGCCTCGCCATCGTCTGGCTTCAGTTTCGTCAGCGCGTCGTATGCGCGCATCATCTCGGCCCAATCCGAACGGAAGTAGGCGAGCCTGGCCCGCCGTTCGAGCGCCGCCACCTCGGATTCGTGCTGCAGTTCGGCTGACAACTGAATGCGCATGAACTTGAGCGTGTCCTGGATGATGTCGCGAGTGCGCACCGAATCCTCCTCGACATCGAACGCCGGCCGCGCCGAAGCGTGCACCACGTAAGTCATGTCGACGTTCGCGGCCGCGGCTTGCAACGCGAATCGATCGATGCGCGCATTCAACGCCTGGTCGTCGACGCCCGCCTTGACAATGAACAGCGAGAGGTCCGGACGAATGGCCGTCGGCCATTGCTCGGGCATGCCGTAATAGAAAACAGCGCAACGCAGGTACGCTCGATTCGCGGACATCGCCATCGGCAAGGCGTGCGGCACGTTGTCGGAGCAGGCCCACCACCCGACGTTGGACGCGTCGATCGAAAGTTCGGACTGATGCTGCCTCAGGTACTGCATCAACAGGTCAAGATCGTCCGCGGCACGATTCGAACTGGCTTGGTAGGTCACAGCCGCGAGCCCCTCGCAGGCTGCCGCACGGGCCCAGCTCGTGTATTGGTCCCAACCCTTGAGATCGCGATAGCCGATGCCATTCACGAACACGACGACCGCTAGCTGCCGCTCGCCCTTGAATTCGGGCGGGGTATAGATGTCGAAAGACAACGAAAGCTCGGCTTCAGCGCTGGGCTGATAGACGACCCCGCGACGAACTCCGCAGTTCGCGGCGCCTGGCGGCGTGTAGCGAAGAGTGCGCGCGCGCTCCTTCGATTGCTGGGCGACGCCCGATTGGCCCACGGCGAGCCAGAAAACGACGCACAAGAACAGCGTCCCGGTGCAGACCTGGAACAGGGCGCGCAGGGCGCTTCGGGGCCTTCGAAAAAACATTCGCGGCATGGGTCTCCTTCGCAGTGGTACCAGAGCCCGGGGAACCCGTCTATGCGCGGTTTCGAGGGCAACACTTCTGAAACTCGAATTGTGCTCCAGGGCCCCTCCATCTGCGGCCGATGGTCGAGCGAAAGGACAACTCTGCCCGAACAAGCGGCAGGAAAAATTTTCACCATGAACCACGCCCGTCGAGCCGGATTCACGCTCATCGAACTCATGATCGTCGTCGCGATCATCGCGATCATCGCGGCCGTAGCGATTCCGAAGCTGCTGGGAGCGCGCCTGTCGGCGAACGAGTCGAATGCAATCGGCACGCTGCGCACGATTGCCACGGCGGAGGCGCAAGTCCTGACGTCCGCCTCGATCGACAGCGACGGCAACGGCGGGGGCGAATACGGCTACTTCGGCGAAATGTCGGGCCTTATGCCCGCGCGCATCTCCGTCGGCGGCTTGCCCGCGGCCGGGGTTGTGGGGGTCGACGAACTCGAACCGAGCAGCCTGGTCTCCGGCATGGGCAACGTGAACGCCAGCGTCGTGCAGCGCAGCGGCTACTACTTCCAGATCTGGTTGCCGGGCGCGCGCGTGGGTGCCGGGGTGCCCGGAATCGCCGAAGACCCCACCGGTGGCAAGGCGGCCGCGCCGTTCCCCGATCCGCAAGAATGCGCGACGCTGTGGTGTGTCTACGCCTGGCCGGTCAAGCGCGGCTCGAGCGGCAACTCGGTCTTCGTGATGAATCACTCCGGCCAGGTGATGCAGATGACCAACCGCGGCGCGATCAGGTACTCCGGATTGGCCGGTGCCCCGGCCTTCGACGCGGCCTTCTCAGCGCCCGGCGACATGAGTTCGGAGCTCGCAATCAACGGTCTTGCGGCCAACGACGGCAACCCCTGGACGACTTCGCGGTGAGCGGCGACGCCTGAGCGGCGCAGGGGCGTACGGCCCCTACTCGAGGATGCCGCGTTCCTTGGCGGACTTCAGGGTCTCGCGAACGCCGGCGAGATTCCGTTGCGAAATCGCGACGAAGCGCTTGGTGCCGAACATGTCGAGCACGGCCTTCTGCTCCTCGATCTTGGGATCGAGCCTGATGAAGGCGCCCTGCACTCGAAGGGGCAGCGCCGGTCCCGTGCGGCCGTGCGACACCATGCAATAGTCCGTGTACTCAGGCGTGACGAAGATCACCGGCGCCTTCAGTTTCTCCTCGTCCTTCGCCTTTTCCCACGCGAGAGAGCTGACGACGCCCAGGTCGACAGCCCCGGAGGCGACATTGGCGAGCACTGTCGATTTTGCACCGGTTTCTTCAAATGCCGGCTTGGCCTTGAAGCCCTTCTCGGGATCGATTCCGACCTCGGGCATCTCGAGGAAGTAACGCGGCATGAAGTGCCCCGAGGCCGAAGTCTTCGCGCCGAAGCTGAAAGTCAGCGACGCGAACTTGGGCTTCAGCGCGGCCAGTTGTTCGAGCGGCATCGGATTGCGCTCGGCGACCGATTGGAACGTGCCGGCATCGACGTGCTTCTTGTTGGCGATGAAGTAGCTCTTGAATTTCAGGTCCTCCTCGCGCGCGAGGACCGGCCAGCACTTGCCCTTGCAAGCCAACTCAGCCAGGACCGCGTCCGCACCGCCGAGCCAGACGACGTCAAGCTTGTTGGTCTTGAGCGCCACGACCGCCTCGGCGACATCGCTGACCGGAACGAATTCGACCGGACGGCCGAGATCCTTGGCCAGCCATTGGGTCAGCGTTTCGTACTGCTTGGCGAGCTTTTCCTTGTCGCCATCGGGGAGGCTCGAGATCCGAACCGGTGAATCCTTGGGACGCCTCGCGTCCGGATCCTCAGGCGCCGGCGCGG
>JAYUOR010000861.1:0-5767 GCA_043760765.1 Planctomycetota bacterium
TGGAATTCGCCCGCGAGAAACAGCTGCACGGCATGAGCGCCGCCGAGGCCGCCCTCGAAGCCTGCCGCCTGCGACTGCGTCCGATTCTGATGACCTCGATCGCCTTCATCGCCGGCGTCTATCCGCTGGTGTCGAGCCACGGCGCGGGAGCGGAGATGCGCCACGCCATGGGCGTGGCCGTGTTCTCGGGCATGATCGGCGTGACGCTCTTCGGTTTGATCCTGACGCCGGTCTTCTATGCGACGCTTTTGCGCATCGGCTATCGGCGCGCGGCGCATGCGGCCGAGTCGGCGCAAGCGCCGGCCGCGGGACAACTGCCTGCCTCGACGATCGCCGGCCTGCTACTCTTCTCGTCGTTGTTCCTCAGCGGCTGTCTGACGAAGCCGGTCGGGCCCGATTACGAACGCCCGCCCGTCGAAGTGCCGCATGAGTTTTCGGCCGATGGTCCCTGGAAGACCGGCCAGCCATCCGAGCTCGCCCCGCGCGGCGAATGGTGGAGCGCCTTTGCCGATCCCGTGCTCGACGATCTCGAGCGTCGCGCCGCTCTGCAGAACCACGACCTCGAAGCGGCCGCCGCGCGAGTGGCCCAGGCGCGCGCAGGCACACGCGAGGCACGCTCGCGCCTCAATCCGGCGGCCTATGTCGGCGCACAAGTCGGTCGCACGCATTACTCCAAGAACACCGCATTCCAAAACCCGTTCACGGAGTCGACCAACATCCGCGTTCCCGTGGATGTCTCCTGGGAATTGGATCTTTTCGGCGGGACGCGGCGCACGATCGAAGCCATCGAACGCAGCGGCGAAGCCCAGCTCGCCTACCTGGAGACGACACGGCTCGCCCTGCACGCGGAAGTCGCATCGCTGTACTTCGCATTGCGCGCCGCCGACGACGAACTCGCCGCATTGGATCGCACGAACCAATTGCGCTCCCAGGCGCTGGTGATCGCACAGGCACGCTTCGACGCCGGCGCGGGCACCGACCTCGATCTTGCGCGCGCACAAGTCGAAGAGGCGACGACGCGCGAAGAGTCCGCGCAGGTAGAGCTGCGACGAACTCAATTCTCCAATGCTCTGGCCGTTTTGCTGGGCGAGCAGGCCAGCACGTTTACGCTAGCTGTGGCCGCGCAGCTTGCCGGCGAACCACCTGCGATTCCCGCCGGCCTGCCTTCGGCGCTGCTCGAACGCCGCCCCGACGTCGCCGCGGCCGAACGCGATCTCGCCGCGCGCAATGCACTGATCGGCGTGGCACGCGCCGCGTATTTTCCGTCGATCCACTTGACGGGATTCGCGGGGTACGAGAGTCGCGAACTTCAATCGCTCTTCGATTGGAACAGCCTGGTGTGGAGCATTCTGCCCAGCGTCTCCATGCCCCTCTTCCAGGGCAACCACCTCGACGCCAATCTCGAGCGCGCGCGCGCCAATTACGAAGAGGGCGTCGCGCTGTATCGCCAGCAGCTCCTGATCGCCTTCCGCGAAGTCGAGGACTCGCTCGCCGCAACGCGCTTGCTGTCCGATGCGGCGGCGGCGCAACAGGCGGCGCTCGATTCCGCGCGTCGCAGTGCGGCGCTCTCGCGCCAGCGCTACGACGCGGGTTTCGTCGGCTACCTCGACGTCGTCGATAGCGAGCGCACCGCCCTCGCGATCGAGCGCGCCTCGATCCAGATCCGCGGCGAGCGTTACGCGAACGCCGTGCAGTTCATCAAGGCGCTCGGCGGCGGCTGGAGCTCCGGGACCGAGCTGCCCGTACTGACCCAGCGCTGAGCCGTTTTTTCCGTGTTTTCCAGGGCGCTGGGTTCGACCTTCGTACATGCCCCGCCGCCAGAGGTGAAATCTGCGGCCTTCCTCGTCATCATTCCCCCACTATGAACATCTCATTCCTTCACGTTGCACTTTTCGCGGTCGCCGGCTCCTTGCTCGCACCGGCACTCTCGACCACGACCCAGGATGCCGCGGAGCTCCAATTCCCCGACGCCAGTCCGGCGGCGAAAGTCGAGCAGCGCATTGGCCTGACCGACGTCTCGGTTGAATACTCGCGCCCCGGCGTCAAGGGCCGCAAGATCTTCGGCGGCCTCCAACCCTACGGCGAGATCTGGCGCACCGGCGCCAACACGGCGACCAAGCTCAGCTTCAGCGGCGATGTCAAGTTCGGCGGTTCGGCCGTGCCCGCAGGTTCCTATGCGCTGTTCACGATTCCCGGGGAGAAGGAATGGACCGTGATCCTCAACAAGGTCGAGGGGCAATGGGGCGCCTACACCTACGACGAGAAGCAAGACCAGTTGCGCGTCAAGGTGAAGCCCGTCTCCCTGGCGGAAAGCGTTGAAACGATGACCATCGGATTGGGCGATCTGCGCGACGACTCCGCCACGCTGGAGATCGTCTGGGACAAGACGCGCATTCCGGTGAAGATCGAAACGGACCTGGTCAAGACCATGGTCACCAAGATCGAAGCTGCCATGGCCGGCAACGGCAAGAAGCCCTACTTCCCGGCCGCGATGTTCTACTTCGACCACAACCTCGATCTGAAGAAGTCCGTGACCTGGATCGACGCCGCGATCAAGGAGAACCCGACCGCGCTGTGGATCATCTACCGCAAGGGCCTGATTCTCGAGAAGCTTGGCGACAAAGCCGGAGCGATTGCCGCTGCGACGCAGTCGATGGAACTGGCCAAGAAAGCCGAACCTGCACTCGCCGAAGAATACACACGCCTGAATCAGCAGTTGATCGCGCGCTGCAAGTAAGCGAATTGCACTTACGGGGTCGGGGTCCGCGCTCTCAGGCGCGGATCTCGACCTCGCCTTCGATCTCGACCGGAATCCCGTAGGGCAGTTCGGCCATGCCGACGGCGCTGCGCGAGTGGGCTCCGACCTCGGGTCCAAAGAGCTCGAGGATCAGGTCGGAAAAACCGTTGATGACACTGGGTTGCTGGTGGAAGCCCGGCGCGGAATTGACCATTCCGAAGATGCGTCCCCAGGCGACAACGCGGTCGAGATCGCCCAACGCGCGCTGCAGACTGCCGAGGATCGAAAGCGCGGTCAGTCGCGCGGCGACGTAGCCCTGTTCGACAGTGAGTTCGCGCCCGAGTTTTCCAAGCGGCCTGCCGACCGATCCGTCCGCGTTCTGCGGCCCGTGCCCTGAAATCAAAGCGCGTTGTCCGCGGATGTGGACGAACTGAAACGGAAAAACCACTCCGGGCGGCGGAATGGTCTGTGGGGGCAGCACCAAGCCTAGCGCGGCCAGCTGTGATTCAATCTTGGTCATCGTTCGATTCGGTCGCGAAAGGGATCGTCAGCCTGATTGATCATTGCCGCCCGAGGCCAGGAATGCACGCACATCGATTCGCAACAGAGCAGCCTCGATGCGGCTCTGCGCGCCTTCGCTGTCCGCATCCGGCTTCATCAATTCGAGCATGTGCTCCGCGAAGACTGCCCCCATCGCATGGATGGCGTCGTGACGCGTCAGACCTTCGGCGATGAGCCGCGCAAGCGTCTGCTTCACGGGCTTGATGCCGAGCGCGATCTGATTCTCGACGACCGCGTGCAGCAGCGCGTGCAGCAGCGGTTCTTCGAGCTCGATTCGCTCCCGGGCATGATGCTGTTCCACCGACAGCATCCGCTCCTGCTCGTCGAGGGCGAGCCATTTCGCGGGGTTTGGGGCACGTTCGGGGTCATAGGTGGTCACGGCATCTACCTATATAAGGAAGAGAAAGGGGCCGAGAGGGCGGCCAGGGCGACCCACAGCCTGACCCCGCCCGAAAGTGCCGTCAACGGGCCCCTGGCCCGCCGCAGGGCACAATTCCGGCCAGATTCGTGCCCGAGGGGTGGACTCCACCCCCCGCCTAGCGCATAAGGTGACCCCACGAAGTTCAGATAAATCTGAAATCCGTGACCCATGGGACTCAAAGCAGCTTCGAACACCACCCTCGCCGCGAGCACCGAAGTCTCCCCGCCCCCGCCCTGGGCAGGACTAGACGAAGCTCTCGCGGCACAGCTCCCGAGCTTCGAGCAGTTCTTCAAGACCTTCGGCTTCAAGCGCATCCACGGCCGCATCTGGGGATTGCTCGTGCTCGCGGGACAACCGCTCTCGATGCGCGAGATCTCCGACTACCTGAAGATGAGCCAGGGCGCGACAAGCACCGCGCTCAATGAACTGACCGAGTGGGGCACTATCACCTCGGAGTTCGACTCGCTGCGCCGCTGCCAGTTGCACGGGCCGGTCTCAAACACTCTCTCGATCGTGGCGACTGTGCTGCGCCGCCGCGAGCAGGTCGTGTTCCAGCAATTCAAGCTTTCGGCGACGCGCACGCTGGCCTACGTCAGCGACCGCTTCGGCGAGAAGGATCCGCGCGTGTTCACGCTGCGCTCGATCATTTCGACCTGCGAGATCGCCGAGAGCGTCATGCAACTTGTCGTCGGCGCCGTGGCCAGCGCGCTCGACGATTCGGAATCGATCCTGTCCAAGGCGATCCACACCGCGCTGCGCATCGGCGTCGTCGGCCCCTCGAAGCTGCTGCTTGGAAAACAACGCGCAGGCTTGGCTGCCGAGCGCCGATCCGGACGCACGCCGGGGCCGCGGAAGGTCGGACGTGGCTGAGCTCGCGCGCGTCGTGATCACGGGCGTGGGACTGACCAGTCCCAACGGAAACGACTTGCCGGAATTCCGCCGCAATCTGATCGCCGGTGTCTCGGGCGTCGAGGATTATTCCATCCGCCATGTCGGCTCGACACCGGCGGGTGTCTGCCACTTCGACACGCTGCGTTATCAGGGCAAGAAAGAGGCTCGCCGCGGCACGCGCGCGGGCGCGATCTCGATCTGGTGCGCGAACCAAGCGCTCGAAGACGCGGGGCTAGCCTTTGATTCCAGCGACGTGGACAGTGCCACGCACTATTCGCGCGCGCGCACGGGCGTGTTCACAGGCATCACCGAACACGGCAACGTCGAAACCGAACACCAGATCCACGAAGTCGCGCAGTACGGCTTCGATCTGAGCTTCTGGTCGCACCACCACAACCCGCGCACGGTGGCGAACAACCCCGCCGGAGAAGTGACCCTGAACCTCGGCATCCGCGGGCCGGCCTATTCGCTCGGCGGCGCCTGTGCCGCGGGGAATCTGGGCTTGATCCACGGCGCGCAGATGCTTCAACTTGGACTCGTCGACCTCGCGCTCGGCGGCGGCATCTCCGAGTCGATTCACACCTTCGGCATCTTCGCCAGTTTTCGCGCGCAGGGAGCACTCGCGCGGCATTCCGATCCGATCAAGGCCTCGCGGCCCTTCGATGCAGCGCGCAACGGCATCGTGGTCGCCGAGGGCGGATGCCTCTTCGCGCTCGAGCGTCTCGACGACGCGCTCGCGCGCGGGGCGCGCATCTACGGCGAAGTGCTCGGTTATCACGTGAACTCCGACGGCACCGATTTCGTGCTGCCGGATGCGACGGGCCAGGAAAATTGCATGCGCGGCGCGCTCGCGCATTCGAGACTCTCAGCCGAGGACATCGACGTCGTCAACACGCACGCCACGTCGACGCCGTCCGGGGACATCATCGAAGCAGAAGCCGTGCGCAAGGTCTTCGATCACGCGCCGGAAACCTTCGTCAACAACACCAAGAGCTACATCGGTCACGCGATGGGCGCGGCCGGTGCTCTGGAGCTCGCCGGCAACCTGCCGACCTTCGAGGACAACCTCGTGCATCCGACGATCAACGTCGACGAACTCGACCCGGCCTGCGCGCTGCGCAACCTGGTCATCAACGAACCCGTGCGGATCCGACGCG
>JAYUOR010000862.1:0-2300 GCA_043760765.1 Planctomycetota bacterium
CAGATCGCGGTGGTCGACCTGCTCGAAGACGACCTCGAGCCCGCCTTACACGAAGTCGATCGCGCGCTGGCCCTCTTGCGCGGTTCGAGCGAATGGACGCTGCCCGGTGTGCTCTCGGCCGCGCACATGCTGCGCGGTCGGATCTATCGCCTGCTGGGGCGGCCGGCGCGCGCAATGGGCGCGATGCAGCACGCGGTGCGGCTCGCGCGCCAGGCGGCGGAGCGGCGCCTGGAGATGGAAGCGACGGCGCGCTTGGGCGGACTCTTGCTCGACATCAATCGCCCCGAGGAAGCCGAGGCGCGCTTGCGCGACGCGCTCTTGATCGCGAACGAGACCGAGGATCGACGCGGCCAGACACTGGCCGGCCTGTGGTTGGGGATCCTCTTGTGGGAGCACGACGACCCCGAAGCCGTGGGCCTGCTCTCGCGCGTCGGCCGCATGGCCGGCGAAATGGGCCTGAGCCGCGCCGAGGCGCTGTGCCTTGCGATCCAGGCCCGCATCGCCCGCGCGCGCGGGCAGTTGGAAGAGGCCCTGTTCGATTCCTCGCGGGCGATGGAACTGCTCGAGCTTCACGGGGCCGAACTGGCCGATCGCATCGTTATCACCGGCACACGGGCCCTGATCCTCGACTCGGCGGGCCAGCACGAATCCGGAGCCGGCTTGGTCAAACAACTGCGCCGGCGCCTGCGCCGTGAATCGGGCCGGCTCGTGAACAGCGACTTGCGCCGCAGCCATACCGAGGCCACGCGCCAACTGCTCGAAGCCGTGCTGTCGACCGAGGGCCCGATCTACCCGCGCGCCAAGCAGCCCCTGCAGGCCTAGCCACAGAGCTCCGGGTCCCAGGGCGCACCGGCGCGGACCCAGCATTTCGAACATGGAAGGCCGCCGTCGCTCGCCCCAATTTCCATTTGCTATTGAGACTCAATCTCAGTATACTTGAAGCATGAACTTCACTTTCCTGCTGCTTTCGATGTGTCAGGAGCCCCAGGACGAGCGCCTGGTGCGCCAGGAGGCCGAGTTGGCGGCCCTGCGCCAGGAACTCTCACTCTCGATCGCTGCCGAGCGAAAGGCGCGCGAGGAACAGGTCGCGCAACTGCTCTTGCTGCTCGAGGAGTCGCGACCTCAAGAGCCCGCGGTCGGAGCGAAAAAGCGCTTGCGCTGGGGCGGCTACGGAGAAATGCACCTCAACGCTCCCGAAGGCAGCGGCGGAGCGCAATTCGACATCCATCGCTTCGTGCTCTACCTCGGCTACGAGTTCAGCGATTCGATTCAGCTGCACAGCGAGATCGAACTCGAACACGGATTCGTCGAGGACGGCAACGGCGAGCTCACCATCGAACAGGTCTACACTGACTTCAGACTCTCCCCCGCCACGCATCTGCTGGCGGGTCGCATGCTGGCACCCTTGGGCATCGTGAATCTACGCCACGAGCCGACTAGCTTTAACGGCGTCGAACGGCCGAGCGTCGAGACGTTTGTCCTGCCCAGCACCTGGTACATCGACGGCCTGGGGATCAACTCCGAGTTCACGCCGGCATTGCGCTATCAGGCCTTCCTTACCAGCAGCTTGGACGGCACGGGATTCAGCGCGTTGAACGGCATCCGCGGCGGCCGGCAAGAAGAACGTCCCAGCGCGAACGAACTCGCCCTCAGTGGCCGATTGGACTTTTTCCCGCTCGACTCGCTCTCCACAGGCCCGAACGGACAATCTTGGCGGATCGGTCTGTCCGGCTTCTATGGAGGTCTCGACAACGGCGACCAAGGTGTCGATCCCGGTGTCGACGCCGAATTGTCGATCCTTTCCCTGGACACGGAGTACTCGATCGATCGGCTGGATCTGCGCGCGGTAGGCGCCTTCGAACACATCTCCGGCGCAAGCGACCTTTCCACGGCGACGAGCGAGTCGATCTCGTCGCAGATCACGGGCTGGTACGTTGAGGCCGCCTGGCATTGGCTGCCCGAAGTGTGGGAAACGGGCGAACAAGGCTGGAGCGATGCCATTGCCTTCGTGCGCTACGACGACGTCGACACGCAGCGCGACGTGCCGAGCGGTCTGGCAGCAGACCCAGAGGGCGATCGCAACGAATGGACGCTGGGCGTTGGGCTCTATCCCCTGCCGAGTCTCGTGCTCAAGGCCGACTATCAGTGGCGCGACGACGCGAGCGACATGCATCCCGACAATCAGTTCAACCTCGGAATCGGATGGTCGTTCTAAGCGCATTTCTTGCGTCGCTCGCGCTGTTTGCGAGCCCGGCCGCGCCCCCGGCGGCTGCGCTGCCCGGAGCGCCTTCGTGGCCCCA
>JAYUOR010000863.1:0-5756 GCA_043760765.1 Planctomycetota bacterium
TGGGCCTCGAGCCCGGCGGCGAGAACGGAACGTACTTCCAAATCGTTCCGATGGGCCGAACGGAGTTCCTCGAGATTCCGACGCTCGCCGCAGTCGACAGCGCGGGCGCGAAACTGGCCTGCGCTGCGGGCGTCGATTTCGACCTGGCTGACGGAGGTTGCGAAGAGCGCAACTTGAAAGTGGTCACCGCCGCCAGCGCCGCGGAGATCCCTAAGCAGGCCGACAGTTCGGCGGCCCTCGTGCTGCTGGCCGCTTCAGCCAATGAGCGCGGAGAATGGCTCAAGAGCGCGGGAATTCCCGAAGGCAATGGCTGGGGGCTCCTGGTCACGCTCGGATCGAAGGAGCCTGGCTCCAAGCCCATGGAACGTCCTCCGCGGCCGCGTTCGCGGACCAATCCGGCGACACCGCGCATCACGGTGCGCGGTAGCCTGCGTCAGGCCTTCGTCGACAAGAAGATTGCCACGCTGGCGATTCGCGCGCCGATCCGTTCGAGCGTGCTGGAGGCAGCCAACGTGGTCGGCAAGCTCCGCGGCGTCGGAACTCCGCAGGCCAAATCCGTGGCCGATGAAATCATCGAGTTCAGCGCCCACTACGACCATCTGCCTCCCAAGCCTGCGGCCGAGGGTCAGGACACGATCTACAACGGGGCCGACGACGATGCCTCGGGCTGTGCGGTCGTGCTGGAACTAGCCGAAGCCTTTGCGCATGGTCCCAAGCCCGCGCGCACCCTGCTCTTCTTCCTCGCCACCGGCGAGGAGATCGGCCTGGTCGGCACCAACTATTCGCTCGAGCATCCGCTCGTGCCGCTCGACAAGATCGTGCTCGACGTCAACTTCGAAATGCTCGGCCGGCCGGATCCGCTGGTGGCGGCGCCTGCGCGCATGTGGCTGACCGGTTTCGAGCGCAGCGATTTGGGTGAGGAATTGCAGCGCCTCGGCGTGCCGGTGGTCGCCGACATGCGCCCCGATCAGGGCTTTTTCGGGCGCTCGGACAATTACGCGCTCGCATTGCGCGGAATCGTCGCGCAGACCTTTTCGTCGTTCGGGCTGCACAATGACTACCACAAGGTCTCGGACGAGGCCGCGAGCCTCGACTACGCGCACCTGGAGGCCTGCGCTCGCGGCGCATTCGTGGGCTGCCGGGTGATCGCCGACGGTTCGTTCCGTCCGCGCTGGAAGGAAGGCCTCGATCCCTCCAAGCCAAAGCCTCGCGAGGGCGGCGGTGTTCGCGAGAAACCCGCGCAACCGAAGGGGGGATGAACGAATCGGTGCTCGCGCCATTGAAGCTTTGACCCTACGCTCTTCGCGCTTCAAACCCAGGAACGCCTTGAGCGCCAACACCCCGGAAATGACAACTCAGCAAGTCGCCAAGGCGAAGTCCCGCGTCAGGCCGCCCTCGTCCGCCCCGAATTCCGCCGCAAGGTCCGCGTCCGCGCGCGTGATCTCCGGCAAGGTCGTGCGCAAGCCCGCGAAAGCGAAGCAGGCGCGCGCGAAGCAACCGCGTTACAGCGCGGCGAGCGCGGACAAGTACGAGCTGTACCAACTCGCCGTGCAGTCGGCGGACACCGATGTCGATTTCCATCGCAATGCCTACAAGCGCTTGCGCGGCCGCGAGCCGCTGCATTTCCGCGAGGACTTTTGCGGCACGGGGCTGTTGTCGTCGGAGTGGATCAAGCTTTCGAAGCAGCACACCGCCGAGGGCTTCGACATCGATCCCGAACCGGTCGCCTGGGGCCTCGCGCACAACTTCGACCCGCTGGGGGAAGTTGCGCAGCGCTACACGGTGCACCTCAAGGACGTACGCGCGAAAAGCGACCGTGCTCCCGACGTGCGCGTCGCGCAGAACTTTTCCTACTACTGCCTGACGACGCGCGCAGAACTGCTCGAGTACTTCCGTGCCGCGCGCGAGGACCTCGGCCCCGACGGCATATTCGTGATCGATCTCTACGGCGGAACCGAGTCGGCCGAGGAGATGGAAGAGAGCCTGCGCTGCAAGGGTTTCCATTACATCTGGGAGCAGGCCGAGTTCTTTCCCGGCACCGGCGAGTACACCTGCTACATCCACTTCCGCTTCCCCGACAAGACGCAGATGCGCCGCGCGTTCACTTACAAGTGGCGCCAGTGGTATCTGACCGAGTTGCGCGACGTGCTCGCGGACGCGGGTTTCTCCAGGGTGCTCAACTACTTCGAAGGCACGGAGAAGGACGGCCTCACCGGCGACGGAAAATTCCGCCAGGGCAAGCGCGGCGAGAACTGCCCGGCGTGGATCGCCTATCTGGTCGCGCTGAAGTAGGGGGCTGCTACTGTTTGGCAGGTGCCGGCGGCGAATCTTCCTGTACGCCCTCGCCGGCGGTCACCGATTTGACCATGCCGGCCTCGACCTCGAGCGTCCAGGGTGTCTGACCGAAGTAGCCGCGCGCCAGCGCAGGCAGCAGCGCCTCCTGGTAGATCGGCGGGTACTGGTGCACCTGGCGGAATTTCGCTTCGTCGGGTTCGGGGATGCGCACCAGCACATAGAGTTTTGCGGAGAGTACGGGATCGTTGGCGATCTCCATCAGTTCCTTGGCGCAGTGTTCGCACGTGATGCGATACAGGATCCAGGTCGCGTCCTGCGGGAAAAGCTCGACATCGATCAAGGGGCCGAGCGGTGTTTCCTTGAGGTTCTTGCCTAGCCACTCCTGCTTGCGCGGATTGATCGTCTGGAACACCGGCATGGTCACGGGAAGGTGCCAGGCGGCGCCGTGTACGGCGGGCGGCTGAGTCGGCAGCTGTTCGTTCTTGAACGCGACGAAGGGCGCGGCCCAGGCACACGCGAGCGCGGCGAACAGCAGCAGCCAGCGCACCGGCGTCGCGGCGAGCGAACTCCACGGCCGTGTCGCGAGGATCGCCGCGAGGCAACTGCCGTCGAGCGCGAGCATCGTCGCCGGCGGAATCTTGATCGCGCCGCCAAAGCAGCCGCAGGAAGTTGCGCCGTCCATGATCATCTTCGACAACATCGCCACGAAGAGCGTGAACATGCCGACCAGGAGCGGCCAAGCCCAACTCGGCCGCAGGAAGGCCAGGAAGACGACCGAGAGTTCGATAGCCACGACAAGCTGGAATTTCAGGCCGATGTCCATCCAGCCCATGAAGTTCTGCACCATCAGCGGCAGATCGCTGGGCGAGCCCTTGAAGAGTTTGATCAAAGCGACCGCGAGCACCCACAGGGCAGAGACGCGAATCGCAAGCCGAGCCAGCCGCGCGCGACTCTTGGTTGGCTCAGCGTGTTTCACGGACCTGACTGATGTCCCCGATGACTTCATGCCTTGCATTCTGCCAGGAGCGCCGCACGCGGATCCACCACGGGCTTCGAAGCCGCGGCACTGGCTAGACTGTTCACGCTTGAAACCGCCTCGGCGCAAATCGAGTTCGAAGGCGACCGGCCGGCGCGGGGGCCGGCGGCCTGCCTGGTCCAACGCCGCCGATCTCTTCTGGCCCGGCGTGGTCTTGCCCAAGGAGCAGTGGGTGCGCACGCGGCTTGGGCTCGGCGACCCCGGCACGCAGTTCGACTGGACGAAGTCCTTCGGCCGCGACACGAAGCGAGTGCTCGATCTAGGTTGCGGCAACGGTTACTGGCTCGTGCACTCCGGACTCGCGCGCAAGGACGTCGATCACCTCGGCGTCGAGCTTGTTCCACCGGCATTGCGTCTGGGAAGTCTGCGCGCCGGACAGCGCGGGCTTTTCCACGTGAAGTTTGCCTGGGGCGACGCGACGGAGTTCGTGATCGAGCGCTGCCCCGATCTGAGTGTCGACGAAGTGCACCTCTATCACCCGCAACCCTATTACGAAGCGGGGCGCGCGGCGCGCCGGCAGTTGACGCCGGAAGTGCTGGCCGCGATCCACCGCGTGCTGCGGCCCGGCGGAGTGTTCGTGTTCCAGACGGACAATCCGGCGTACATGAGCTACGCGCGGCGCGTCGTGCCGGCCCTGTTCGATTTCAAGGAGCGCTTCGATCCCTGGGAGGACATGCCGCGCGGCAGGACGCTGCGCGAGATCGTCGCGCGCTCCCAAGGACTCGAGATTTTTCGGGGGATTGGCACGCGCAGCGACCTCGATTCGACGCAGCGCACACTGCGCGTCGCGGAGCTTCCGGAACCTGACTTCGACGCGAACAAACCCGGCTGGCAGGCAAAGCCGCAGCGTCCCTGAAGCAGCGAGTGCCGCCAGCTATTCAGGATCGCGCGGGTGCGCTTCGTGGGACATGCGGTGCGCGAGGTCCTTCCCGAGCCAGCCGTGGACCGAGCCGTGAACCAGGTACAGCACCGGCGTAGTGCCCACCGCGATCACGAACTTGTAGACGTAGTTGGTGGTCGCGACCGCGAGTGCAAGACTCCACTTCCAGGGCGGTGCGCCCGTGCTGAACAGCATGGGCAGCACGACGAACGCGAGCAAGATCACGACGTAGCTGTCGATCGCCTGGCTGACGACCGTGCTGCCCTGCGAGCGCAGCCAGAGCATTCTCCCGCCCGTGCGTTGACGCAGCCAGGTGAAGACTTGCACGTCGAGCCACTGGCCGATCATAAACGCGACCATGCTGGCCACGACGATCGACCAGGTCTGACCGAGGGCCAGCGAATAGGCGCTCTGCACTTGATCGGCGCTCACGTTGGGATTGAAGCTCGTCGCCGGAACGCGGATCGCGGCTTGCACGACGAGCTGCAATATCGCGTTGACGGCCAGCGCCAGGAACGTGAACTGACGCACGATTCGCCTGCCGAAGTATTCGTTGATGACATCGGTGAGCACGAACGTCAGAGGGAAGGCCAGGATGCCGGTCGTGGCGACGAATTCGCTGTCGCCGCCGAGCCCGAGATCCTTGGGGCCGAAGCCGAACAGCGTGAAGTGGAAGAGTTTTGCGCCGAGCAGCTCCGCGGTGACGAAGAAACCGATGAACAAGGTCAAGAGGATCAGCAGCAGCAATTCGCGCCGATCGGTGGGGCGCGCCGATCCCGCGACAATCTGGCTCTCAAGCTCTTGCATCAGGCCCGCACTTGTAGTCTTCATCGTCGGCCAGAGCAACAGTACGGTGCCAGCCTCGACTCCGCAGTTTTCGACGAGCTCCACGCGCGCGCAATGGCGCACGAGCGGCGGAGTGGAACTTGGCTGCGTCTACTTGTTCGGAAGCACGGGCACCGTGAAACCTGTTCCGCTCCATACGCGCTGCTGCGCAAGGACGAAGTCTGTTGCCTTTGCCGCATAGATGCTCGCCACGAACTTCTGCGGATTGCGATCGACGAGCGGGAACCAAGTGCAGTGGATCTGAATCATCAGACGATGGCCTTTCTTGAACGTGTGCAGCACGTCCTGCAAACGCAGCTTGCACTCGGTCTCATGGTTGGACACGAACGGCTCGGGCTTCGACGGATCCTTGCGGAATCGTCCGCGCATCACTTCGCTGCGCACGAGCATCTGAAAGCCGCCAAGGTGTTCACCCGCGCTGAGCGCGTCGGCCTCCTTGGGATCCTGGGCGTCGGGGGGGAATTCGTCGATCAGCTTGACGATCCAGTCGCTGTCGGTGCCGGAAGTGGAGACTCTCAGATCGGCGTCGATCGGCCCTGCGAGAGTCAAGTCGGCCGCGAGCGCTTCGCTGCGATAGCACAGGACATCCGGCCGCGTGGCGACGAAACGTTGATCGTCGGTCATGTACTCGCGCGTCATTCCCGTGGCGACGGAATCCGTGAACGGAACCGGGTGGGCAGGGTCGCTGATGAATTCGTC
>JAYUOR010000864.1:0-5755 GCA_043760765.1 Planctomycetota bacterium
CGCGACGTCGAAGCGGAGTTGATCGTCGGCAACGTCAACGACGAGCCGCTGTCGAAGATCTGGGCCGGCTCCGCGATCAGCGATCTGATCGAGCGCCACGAGCGCGGCGACTATCCCGACGTCTGCAAGCGCTGCACCTACTTCGTCAGCGTCTACAACTCGCGCAAGTCGCGCACCTTCAGCAAGGACGGCGCACTGGCCGGCAACTGGGCCGAGGACTGAGCATGGATCAACGCCCGCTTTTCCACTGTGCCTTCGGCGTCAACGACTTGGCGTCCACGCGCGACTTCTACGCTGGGCTGCTCGGCTGCGAAGAAGGCCGCAGCGCCGAGCGCTGGGTCGATTTTTCGCTGTCCGGCCACCAACTCTCGGCGCACCTCGTCGAAGGCGTCCAGGCGCGCAACGCGACCAACCCCGTCGACGGCGACGACGTGCCGATCCCGCACTTCGGCTTGATCCTGGCCTGGCAGGACTGGCACGTCCTGGCCGAGCGCCTGCGCGGCCGCGGGGTGCGCTTCGTGATCGAGCCCCACGTGCGCTTTGTCGGCAAGGCAGGCGAGCAGGCGACCATGTTCCTCAAGGATCCGAGCGGCAACTCGCTCGAGTTCAAGGCCTTCGAGGACCAAGGCCAGCTCTTCGCGCGCTGACTTTTTGGGCCCGGCCAAAAAATCCGCGCGATTGCATCCTTGAAGTGTCACCGGAGTGCTGTCCAATCGGTCGCTGTGTTCGTGACCCGCTCCAATCCCAACTCCAGCGTGCCCGCGCCGCTCGCGGAAGCCATCCGGCGGACTTTCGGCTACACCAGCCTGCGTCCGCTGCAGGCCGAGGCCATGAACGCCGCGCTCGAGGGCCGCGACTCCCTGGTCGTCCTCGCGACGGGCGCCGGCAAGAGCCTGTGCTACCAGGGGCCGGCCCTGATCCTGCCCGGCCTGACGGTGGTGGTCAGCCCGCTGATTTCCTTGATGAAGGATCAGGCCGATGGCCTGGTCGGCAACGGAGTCGCCGCCGCGATGCTGACCAGCGCCCAGGACGCCGGGGAAAAGCGCGCGGTCCGCGAGCGCCTGGGCGACAAGAGCCTGCGCATCCTTTTCGTCGCGCCCGAACGGCTCTTGCTCGAAGGCTTCTTCGAAGAGCTGCTCGCCGCCGGATTGTCATCGATGGTGATCGACGAAGCCCACTGCATCAGTCATTGGGGCCACGACTTCCGGCCCGAGTATCGCCAGATCGGCGAACTGCGCCGGCGCTATCCGCACCTGCCGGTGCAGGCCTACACCGCGACTGCCACGCCCGCGGTGCGCGAGGACATCGCCAAGGAACTCTGCTTGCGCGATCCACTGCTCTTGGTCGGCAGCTTCGACCGCTCGAATTTGACCTATCGCTTCCAGCCGCGCGCCGATGTGCTCGCCCAGACCCTTGGCGTGATCCACCGTCACCCTGAACAGGCCGGCATCGTTTACTGCCTGCGCCGCAAGGACGTCGACGAACTCGCGCGCGACCTGGCGGCGGCGGGCGTGCGCGCGCTGCCCTACCACGCCGGCCTTTCCGCCGAAGTGCGCGCCAAGAATCAGGAGAAATTCCTCAGTGAGCGCATCGACGTGATCGTGGCCACGATCGCCTTCGGCATGGGCATCGACCGCAGCGACGTGCGCTTCGTCGTGCACGCGAGCTTGCCCAAGGGCATCGAGCAGTACAGCCAGGAATCGGGCCGAGCGGGTCGCGACGGACTCGCCGCGGAGTGCGTGATGCTCTACTCGGCTGCGGACTATCACGGCTGGAAAGGACTGATGACGCGCGGCGCCGAAGAGGCGACTGCGGCCGGCGCGCAGAATGCGATGGCCGAACTCGACGCGTCGCTGACGCGCCTCGGCCAGGTGCTTTCCTTCGCCAGCGGCGCGGTCTGCCGGCACAAGTATCTGGTCGAGCATTTTGGCGAGCGTTGGAGTTCCAAGCCTGAGGGCTGCGGCGCCTGCGACGTGTGCCTGGGCGAATTGCGCCCGATCGACGAGCCGAAGATCGTCGCGCAAAAAATCCTTTCGTGCGTTGTGCGCTGCGAGCAGCGCTACGGCGCGGCGCAGATCGCCGACGTGCTGCGCGGCGCAAACACCGAGCGCGTGCGCCGCGCGAACCACGACAAACTTTCGACCTACGGCTTGCTGCGCCAGAACGAGGCGCGCGAGATCCGCCATTGGATCGATCAATTGGTCGCGCTCGAACACTTGCGCGTCGCGAACGGCGAGTATCCGACGCTGTTCCTCTCGCAAACCGGCGTGGAAGTCATGCGCGGCGAGCGCAATGTTGCGCTGTTCGCGTTGCCGAAGTTGTCCAAGGCTTCGAAGACCAAGCAGAGTGTCGCGGCGGTCGCCGGACTTTCGACGGAAGCCGGCGCGATCGAGACGCAACTCTTCGAACGCCTGCGCGCGCTGCGCCGCCGCCTGGCCCAGGAAAAGGGCGTGCCTCCGTACCTGATCTTCAACGACCGCACGCTGGCGGAGTTGGCTGCGCGCCGACCGAAGACCACCGCGGAATTCCGGCAAGTGAAAGGCGTCGGAGATCGCAAAGCCGAAGAGCTCGGCGCCATCTTCCTCGACGAGATCGCGATCGTCTCGGAGGCGTAGACGCCGCGACTCAAATGAGCACGCGCCGAGCACGCTGCCCGGCGCGGCGCGAAACCTGCGCAAAACTCGCTACTTCGGCTTCTTCGGTTCCTTCTTGGGCACGCCGAAGACTTTGTCGTAGCGGTAGTAGACTTCCATGCTCAAGCAGTTCACCGCCGTCGAATAGACGCGGCCACCGGCTCCGGACCAAGGGTCGATCGGATCCCAGGAACCCAGCCGGTCCTCGTCAGCCTTGCTGTGCTGGTGGTCGAGGCAGGCAGTCTTGAGCGCCGCATTCCACTTGTCCCAGCGCGATCCGCCGACCTGGAACATCGAGAGCGAGCCGTAGTACCAGTAGTAGAAATCGATGTCACCGGTGTTCAACTCCCACAAGGGCACCTTGGCGGCGAGCAGGTCGGCACCCTTGTCGATCATCGGGTCCTTGTCGGCCTCGTGTTCAGAAAAGATGCGCACGAGCATGCCGACAGCTGTCAGCGCTTCGCTTTTTTCCGAGGGAAAGAGCTGCATCAATTCGGTCAGACGCGAAGGTGCGCTTCCGCGCTCGGTGTAGCCCGTGCGGCCGGTCGCCTCATCGGTCATCTCCGTGATGAAATTCATCGCGCTCTTGAAAGCTTCTTCGTCGATCTTGAGCCCAGCCAGCTTGGCGCTCTTGAGCGCCATGATCATCCAGCCGGTGACCGACGTGTCGTTGTCGCCGTCGGGCGGGAAGGCGTAGCGCCAGGCCGAGTAGGGATTCTGCGCACGCAGGATAAATGTGATGCCCTTCTGCGCCGGTTCCTTGAACTGGCGTTCGCCAGTCATCCCGTAGGCCTCGGCCATCGCGAGCGCGGCGCAGGCGTGGTCGTACATGAAGTGCTGGCCGATGCGCTGGCCGATGCAACCGTCTTCGTCCTGCTGGCTGCGCAGGTACTTGAGGCCGTTCTTGACGGTCTCGCGGTAGTAGCCTTCCTGGTGAGTCTGGCCCGCGCCGAGGAAACACAGGAGCGCGAGGCCGGTGACTCCGATGTCGTGGGCCGACGAGCCCGGTCCATCGCAGGGTGTGCCCTTGCACTGTGCAGAGAAACCCGCGCAGTCCCAGTGCCCGTCGGGAGACTGGTGATTGCGCAACCATTTCAGCGCGTTGTTGACAGCGTCTTCGGTCTTTCTGCCGCCCGGACCGCCGGCACCGCCCTGACCACCGCCGCCACCGCCACGGCCGCCACCACCTAGGCGGCGGGAACTGAAAGCAGAGGTCTGACCAAAGTGCCCTTCCTTGCCGGCGCCGATCGCCGTGCCACCGGTCGCGCCGCTGGGCTTGTCCCAGGTCGCATCGGGGTCGGGGTTGAACTCGCCTGCTTCCTTGCTCCAATCGACTTCTTCGGTGACCTCGGTGATGCGACCGGCAATCGCCTCCGGGATGTAATCCGGGTCGAGGTTGACTGGGCCCTCCTGTTCGTCCGGGGGAACCTCGCGATCGGGAACTGCGGGCGGCACCTCGACGGGCGGCGGAAGGTCAATCCCCACCGCCATCGAGATCGGGATGTTCTGAATCGGCACGTCGTGACCGGGCCGCGCGATAGCGAGGATTGTGAACAGCAGCACGTGCAGCAGGAGCGCGATCGTCAACCAGGGCGAGTTCTGGAAGCACTTGCGAATGAAGTTCTGCGAGACCAGCTCTTCAGCCGCCGGTTCGCCTTCAACTTCGGGTTCGGGGTTCAGAGCCATTGGGGATTCCGGGGGGCTTTCAGTGCGTGATGGAGGCGACGGAGGAGACGTGGGATCGATTGCGTCGAGAGCTGCGCAGCGGTGAGGACGAGGCGAATCGTAACCCGTCACCAGACAGCAGGGGCGGACGCCGAACGGACGCTGAAGTGTGGGACTGCAGCGAATCAGGTCGGGTCGAAGTCAGCATGCTGCGTGTGGGCACCCAATAGCCTAGCACCCCAGTCCTGACCAGACTACCGTTGATTCAGGGAGCCCCAGCGAGCGCGAGCGACGAGGATCGCGCATGGCGTTATGGTCCACCAGGACCTGCCCCTCGGTGAAGCCCTGCTCCCGGAGCGTCCGGCGAGCCGCTCCAAATCGGGCCGCGATACGGCCCCGACTCAGGCCTGAGCCTGAACCGTCGAAAGCAGCGCGGAAACGCTCTGTTTCGCGTCGCCGAACAGCATCATGGTGTTCTCGCGGTAGCAGAGCGGGTTGTCGACGCCCGCGTAGCCGGCGTTCATCGAACGCTTGAGCATGACGACCTTGCCAGCTTTCCAGACTTCGAGCACCGGCATGCCATAGATCGGGCTGGAGGCGTCGTCGAGGGCGCTGGGGTTGACGATGTCGTTGGCGCCGATGATCACCGCGACATCGGTCTTCGGGAAGTCCGGGTTGATCTCCTCCATCTCCTTGACGATTTCATAGGAAACGCCGGCCTCGGCGAGCAGCACGTTCATGTGGCCGGGCAGGCGGCCCGCCACCGGATGGATCGCGTAGTGCACGGTGACGCCGCGCTTCTGGAGCTGTTCGGTGATCTCCTTGACCACGTGCTGCGCCTGGGCGACCGCCATGCCGTAGCCGGGGACGAAGATGACTTGCTTGGCGTGCAGCAAGAGATCGCCAACCTCGCCGGCGTTGGTCTCGCGCACCGGGCCGACCGCACCCGCCGCGGCGACCGCAGGCTTGCCTCCCTCGGTGCCGAAGCCGCCGAAGATCACGTTCCAGATGGAACGGTTCATCGCCTCGCACATTACGTAGCTCAGGATCGCGCCTGAAGCGCCGACCAGCGCGCCGGTAACGATCAACAGATCGTTCGAGAGCATGAAGCCCGCGGCGGCCGCGGCCCAGCCCGAGTAGCTATTGAGCATCGAGACGACGACCGGCATGTCGCCTCCACCGATCGCGGCGACGAGGTGCACGCCGAGCAGACCAGCGAGCACCGTCGCGACGAGCAGGCAATTCAGCGCGGTCGCGGGCTCGGCTGGGATCCCGATGACTGCCGCCGCGATACAGCCGCCGACGAGCGCCAGATTCAGGAAGTGCCGCGCCGGCAGGAGCAACGGTCGGCCGCTCAGCGAACCGCGCAACTTCAGGAAAGCGACGACCGATCCCGTGAACGTGATCGCGCCAACGAACACGCCGATGAAAATCTCCAGGACGTGGGTCAGGCCCGC